>NZ_SSDO01000357.1:0-10105 GCF_004794395.1 Microbacterium sp. K41
AGGGGCGGGCGGCGGTGGCACGGGTGCGGACTCGGCGGGCTGCTGGGGGTCGCTCATGCCCCGAGCGTAGCCGCGCCGCCGTGGCGCGACGAGGGGGTTGTGCGACGGTCAGCGGTAGCCGTGACCCGGCTCGGCCTGCTGGTGCACGTCGCGACCGGAGACACGGCTCCAGTCGGTCGGGGTGGGGCGGTAGCCGTCGCGGCGCAGTTCGACGATCGTGGCGACGACCGCCCATCCGGCGATGGCGAGAAGCGCGATGATGAGTATCATGGCAGAAAAGCTACGCGCGGCGGGTTACGGCCACGAGTGGCAGAAACGACCCTCTACGACAGAAAACTGCCAACCAGGAGAGTGCATGAAGACGGTCGCCTGCGTCATCCAGGACGGATTCGCCCCCTTCGAGTTCGGTGTCGCGTGCGAGGCGTTCGGCCTCGACCGCTCGGACGACGGCGTGCCGAACTTCGACTTCCGCATCGTCGCGCCGGAGCCCGGGGTCGTGCGCTCCAAGATCGGCTTCTCCGTCAATGTCGAGCACGACCTGACCTTCGCCGACGAAGCCGACCTCGTGGTGTTCTGCCCCGTGCCCCGCTCGACCTGGGGTCGTATCGACGAGCGCCTGACCGATCTCGCCCGCGCCGCGGTCGACCGGGGGGCCTGGGTCATGAGCGTGTGCAGCGGATCGTTCATCCTCGCGGCGGCCGGGGTGCTCGACGGGCGCCGTGCCACGTCCCACTGGATGTACGCGCACACCATGGCCGAGATGTACCCGCGGATCGACATCGACCCCGACGTGCTGTTCGTGCAGGACGACCGCATCATCACCAGCGCCGGGACCGCCGCGGGCATCGACGCGTGCCTGCACCTGCTGCGCCAGGAGCTCGGGGCCGAGATCACCAACCGCATCGCCCGCCGCATGGTCGTGCCGCCGCAGCGCGACGGCGGTCAGGCGCAGTTCATCGACCGCCCCATCCCGGTGGCGCCGTCGGACTCCCTCGCCGCGGTCGCCGACTGGGCCGTGGAGAACCTGCGCGAGGAGCTCAGCGTCGACCACCTCGCCGGCCGGGCGCTCATGTCGCCCCGCACGTTCGCGCGGCGCTTCAAGGCCGAGTACGGTGCGACACCCGCCGCGTGGCTCGCCCGGCAGCGCATCATCCACGCGCAGCGTCTGCTGGAGCGCACCGACCTGCCGCTCGAGCACATCGCCGGCGAGTGCGGCTTCGGCTCGGCGGCCGTGCTGCGGCAGAACTTCGCCAGGGTGCTCGGCGTGACGCCCACGGCCTATCGGGCGCGGTTCTCCTGCGCGGACGACGCGGTGCCCGCGGCCTGAGTCGCGGCATGCCGGGTCGGTGCCGGGCGGTGCGGGGTGGATAACGGGCCGGGGGAGGCGCGGGAAGGCGCGGTTTCGATCCGGAAGGCCAGGGCGCCGCGGGTCAGGGTGCCGCGGGTCAGGCGGTCCAGTGCGCGGGGGACGGGAGGGTGACGTCGCGCACCTCGACCCCCGCGGGGGTGACCGCGGCCACGGCGTACAACAGCGACTGCGTCGGATACCCGTGCGGACGGTTGTCGCGGATGATCGCGCGGTCGTCCTCGGGTGACAGCTCCGCGGAGGCCCCGAGCAGCGCCGTCCACTCCGCGACCCAGTCGGCGCTCGCCGCGGCGGGCCCGAGGGCGCGGAACTCCGGCAGCCACGCGGTGATGCGCGGCGTCTGCTCGTCGTCGAGGTCGTCGTGCGCGATCATGTGGGTTCCGGGCGTCACCGGGGTCTCGCGCAACGTCGCGCCGTCCCACGACACCACCCGCGCGCCGTCGGGCCCGACCTCGAGCAGGTTGAACCCGTGCATGCGGGGGAGGCGCTGCGGCGAACGACCCGACACCGATTCGAGCGGCAGCGATCCGCGCGATGCCGCGGGGCCGGGGAGGTCGTTCACGTCGGCACGGTTGAGCAGCACCGCCAGACGGCGCTCCTGCGGGTTCACCGCGAGCCAGGCCCCGCCCGCCCGGCGGTCGCGGATGCCGATCACCCCCGGATACTGCTCCGGCCACCACGGGCCGAGCGCGTCCCACTCGCGGTGAGGATCCTCGTCTCGCACGGCCAGGAGCCGTGCCGAACCGGCAGTCTCGACATCGATCACGACCGTACACACCCTCCCGAGTCTAGGTCGCCCGCGCGCGCCGGGGCCCTCCCGGCGCGGCGTCGAGGACGTGCGCGGGACCGGGCGTGCCCGGCCCCTCTGCGATCCTGCAGGCCCGGGCGGGGGTGGGCTGGGGCAGAATCGAGACGTGAACATCGTGGTGGGGGTCACGGGCGGCATCGCCGCCTACAAGACGGTGCACCTGGTGCGCCTGCTGACGAAGGCGGGTCACGACGTGACAGTGGTGCCCACGGCGGACGCCCTGCGTTTCGTGGGGCTGCCGACGTGGGAGGCGATCAGCAGGCACCCGGTCACCACGAGCGTGCACGACGATGTGGCGAAGGTGCGCCACGTCGCGCTCGGGCAGGCCGCGGAGCTCGTGGTGGTGGCGCCCGCGACCGCCAACACGCTCGCGAAGATGGCCGCCGGGCTGGCCGACGACCTCCTGGGCACCACCCTGCTCGCGACCGAGGCGCCGGTGCTGGTGGCCCCGGCGATGCACGCGGAGATGTGGCGGCACCCCGCCACGCAGGCGAACATGGGAACGCTCCGTGAGCGCGGCGTGCACGTGGTCGGTCCGGCCGACGGCGAGCTGGCGGGTGGCGACAGCGGTCCGGGGCGGATGGCGGAGCCGGAGGAGGTGTTCGCGGTGGCGCAGACCCTCCTCACGCCCGGCGACCTCGCCGGCGTCCGGGTGGTGGTGTCGGCGGGTGGCACGCGCGAGCCGATCGATCCGGTGCGCTTCCTCGGCAACCGTTCCAGCGGGCGGCAGGGGGTCGCCCTGGCCGCCGAAGCCGCCGCCCGCGGAGCCGAGGTGACCCTGGTGGCGGCGAACGTGTCGGGCGACGTGTGCGAGGCCGCGCGGCATCCGGGCATCCGGGTGGTCACGGTCGGCACGGCCGCGGAGCTGTCCGCCGCGATGGCCGAGGCGGCCGCGGACGCCCAGGTCGTGGTCATGGCGGCGGCGGTGGCCGACTACCGCCCGGTCGAGGTGTCGGCGCGCAAGCTCACGAAGGACACCGGGGGCGTGCCGCCGATCGAGCTCGTGGAGAACGAGGACATCGTCGCCGGGCTCGCGGCCGCTCGGCGCGCGGGGCAGCTCGTGATCGCGTTCGCCGCGGAGACGCCGGAGGACGAGGCCGAGATGCTCGACCGAGCCCGCGCGAAGCAGCAGCGCAAGGGGGTCGACCTGCTGGTGGTGAACGAGGTCGGCTGGGACCGCGGCTTCGAGCGCGCGGAGAACACCGTGCACATCCTCGGTCCTGGCGGTACCGCCGCCGGCACCGCGTCGGGGTCGAAGCGCGAGGTCGCCGCCGCGGTCTGGGATGCCATCGTCCGGGAGAGGTGACGACGGGCTGGAGGCGCGACCCCCGGAATGGTAAACTTGAGTCAACACGGCTCAACTTTTATCCCGTCCCCGGACTTCGGCGGCGGGGCCGACCAGAAGGAGTACCTCCAGGAGGAGCGCATGACCACCCCGCAGACCGGATCCCCGAACCAGGAACAGCAGTCCGCCCTCGAGCAGTTCGGCATCAACCTGACCGACCGCGCCCGCGAGGGCAAGCTCGACCCCGTCATCGGACGGGACAGCGAGATCCGACGCGTCAGCCAGGTCCTCACGCGTCGCACCAAGAACAACCCGGTGCTGATCGGCGAGCCCGGCGTCGGCAAGACGGCCGTCGTCGAAGGGCTCGCGCAGCGCATCGTCGCGGGCGACGTGGCCGAGTCGCTGAAGGACAAGGAGCTCGTCACCCTCGACATCTCCGCCCTCGTGGCCGGTGCCATGTACCGCGGGCAGTTCGAGGAGCGGCTGAAGCAGGTGCTCAAGGAGATCACCGAATCGGACGGGCGCGTCATCACCTTCATCGACGAGCTGCACGTGCTCATGGGCGCGGGCGGCGGGGAGGGCTCCGTCGCGGCCTCCAACATGCTCAAGCCGATGCTGGCCCGCGGCGAGCTGCGGCTCATCGGCGCGACCACGCTCAACGAGTACCGCGAGTTCATCGAGAAGGACGCGGCCCTGGAGCGCCGGTTCCAGCAGGTGTACGTGGGAGAGCCCTCGGTCGAGGACACGATCGCGATCCTCCGCGGCCTCAAGGGTCGCTACGAGGCGCACCACGGGGTGACGATCTCGGACAGCGCCCTCGTGGCGGCCGCCGCCCTGTCCAACCGGTACCTGCCCGCTCGGCAGCTCCCGGACAAGGCCATCGACCTGATCGACGAGTCGATGTCGCGGCTCAAGATGGAGATCGACTCCTCCCCGGTCGAGATCGACCAGCTCAAGCGTCAGGTCGACCGGCTCAAGCTGGAGGAGCTGGCCCTCAAGCGTGAGAAGGATGCCGCCTCGAAGGAGCGCCTCGGCGCGCTGCGCGAGCACCTGGTCGAGCTGGAGAAGGAGCTCGCCGGCCTCGAGGCCCGCTGGGCGCGCGAGCGTCAGGGGCTCAACCGCGTCGGCGAGCTGAAGAAGCAGCTCGACGACGCCGTCACCCAGCGCGACCTCGCGATGCGCAACGCCGACTACACGAAGGCGTCCAAGCTCGAGTACGAGACCATCAAGCGGCTGGAGCGCGAGATCGCCGAAGCGGAGCAGGCGGAGGCGACCACCTCGACCGAGCCGCGCATGGTGAACGAGCAGGTGACCGAGGAGGACATCGCCGCGGTGATCGCCGCCTGGACGGGCATCCCCGTCGGGCGTCTGCTCCAGGGCGAGAGCGAGAAGCTGCTGCACCTGGAGAACGAGCTCGGCAAGCGGCTGATCGGCCAGAAGGACGCCGTGAAGGCCGTGTCCGACGCGGTGCGCCGCTCCCGTGCGGGCATCAGCGACCCCGGCCGTCCGACCGGATCGTTCCTGTTCCTCGGGCCGACCGGTGTCGGAAAGACCGAGCTGGCCAAGGCGCTCGCCGCGTTCCTCTTCGACGACGAGCACGCCATGGTGCGCATCGACATGTCGGAGTACGGCGAGAAGCACTCGGTCTCCCGGCTCGTCGGCGCCCCTCCCGGGTACGTCGGCTACGAGCAGGGCGGTCAGCTCACCGAGGCCGTGCGGCGGCGCCCGTACAGCGTGGTGCTGCTCGACGAGGTGGAGAAGGCGCACCCCGAGGTGTTCGACGTGCTGCTGCAGGTGCTCGACGACGGCCGCCTCACCGACGGTCAGGGTCGCACGGTCGACTTCTCGAACGTGATCCTGATCCTCACCTCGAACCTCGGCTCGCCGATCCTCATCGACCCCGTGCTCTCGCCCGACGAGAAGCGCGAACAGGTGATGGCGCTGGTGCGGCAGGCGTTCCGCCCGGAGTTCCTCAACCGGCTCGACGACATCGTGATGTTCAGCGCGCTGAGCGAGGACGACCTCGCGCAGATCGTGGAGCTGTCGGTCGACCAGCTGCACGACCGGCTCAAGGACCGCCGGCTCACGCTCGCCGTCACCCCGGACGCGCGGGCGTGGCTCGCCGAACGCGGCTACGACCCGATGTTCGGTGCGCGGCCGCTGCGCCGGCTCATCCAGACCGAGGTGCAGAACAAGCTGGCCACGGCGCTGCTCTCCGGTGGCGTGCGCGACGGCGACACCGTCCGCGTGGACGTGGCGGCCGACGGCTCGGGACTCGTGCTCACGTCGACGACCCCCGAGCCCGAGCCCGCGGAGGATGACGACGACGTGATCGAGGCCGAGCTGCTCGACGACTGAGACTCCGTCACCACACGAGAGCCCCGTCCCGGAAACCCGGGGCGGGGCTCTTCGCCGTCAGTCCGACGGCCGGCTGCGGAGGCCGCCGAGGGCGTCGCGCTCCAGCTCCCGGCCGATCAGCGAGTGCCGGCGGGAGTAGGCGAAGTAGATCACCAGGCCCAGCGCGAGCCAGATCGCGAACCGCACCCAGGTCTCGGTGCTGAGGTTCAGCATCAGCCAGAAGCAGGCGATCGCGGAGATCCACGGGAGCCAGGGCGACAGCGGCACCGTGAACGGCCGCTCCAGGTCGGGGCGGCTCTTGCGCAGGATCGGCACCCCGATGCTCACGAGCACGAACGCCGAGAGGGTGCCGATGTTGATCATGTCGCCCAGCACCTGCACGTCGGTGAATCCGGCGATGATCGCGATCACCACCCCGACGATCAGCTGGATGCGGATGGGGGTGCCGCGCTTGGCGTCGGTCACGCTGAGCGAGCGGGGCAGCAGGCCGTCACGGCTCATCGCGAAGACCACGCGCGCCAGACCCATGAGCAGCACCATGACCACCGTGGTGAGCCCCACGAGGCTGCCGATCGCGATCACCTGCGCCGCCCACGTCGCCCCGACCAGCTCGAACGCACTGGACAGCGACGGCTCGTCGAGCTTGGCCAGCTCGGTGTACGACACCATCCCGGTGATGACGATTGCGACCAGCACGTAGAGCACGGTCACGATCACGAGCCCGAGGATGATGCCACGCGGCACGGTGCGCTTGGGGTCCTTCGTCTCCTCGGCGCTGGTGGCGACGACGTCGAACCCGATGAACGCGAAGAACACCAGGGCCGCGCCGCTGAGGATCCCGAACACGCCGTAGATCGACGGGTCGGCGCCGGTCATGAAGGAGAACAGCGACTGCGTCCAGGCGCTCTCCGAGGCGACGCCCTGCTGCGCCGGCGGCACGAACGGGGTGTAGTTGGCGCCGTTGATGAAGAACAGCCCCACGACGATGACGAACAGCACGATCGCGACCTTGATGACCGTGAACACGCTGTTGACGCGGCTGGACAGCCGCGTGCCGAGCGCGAGCAGCACGGTGAAGATCGCCACGATCACGACGGGACCCCAGTCGAAGCTGAGCGGGCCGAGCTGCAGCGTCATCGGGATCTGCAGGTCGAACAGCGACACGGCGTCGCCCAGGTAGACGCCCCAGTACTTGGCGATCACCGCGGAGGCCATCAGCATCTCGAGGATGAGATCCCAGCCGATGATCCAGGCCAGGAACTCGCCCAGCGTCGAGTACGTGAACGTGTATGCGGACCCGGCCACCGGGATGGAGGAGGCGAACTCCGCGTAGCAGAGGATCGCGAGACCGCAGACGGCCGCCGCGATGATGAACGAGATGATGACGGCCGGGCCCGCGTGTCGCGCGGAAGCCTCGGCGCCGACGGAGAAGATGCCGGCGCCGACCGCGACCGCGACACCCATGACGGCGAGATCCCACACGCCGAGGGATCGCTTCAGCGATCTCTGCTCGTCGTGGGTCTCGGCGATCGACTGCTCGACGGACTTGACCCTGCGCTGGAATGCCATGCCGACGATTGTAGGTGCGGGGGGTCGTGCCGCACCCCTCACAAAAGGCCGCCCCGATACGGCGAGGCCCGGCCCCGTGCGGGGACCGGGCCTCGCCGCGGCGGAGCGCCGGCGTGCGCGCGACTCAGGCGCTGAGGAGCACGGTCTCCGCGATCGGGCGACGCACGCGCGGGGCGACCTCGCGCTCCTGCAGCGGCTCGGGCAGCGCGGCGATGTCGCCCAGCTCGCCGAGCGCGATGACGGTGGTGGGGGTGAAGCGCGGCTCCAGGTCGGCGAACTCGCGCACGACCTCCGGGTCGAAGCCGCTCATCTGGTGCACGACGAGGCCGTCATGGTGCGCCTGCACGGAGAGGTGGGCCACGGCCTGGCCGAGGTCGTACAGGGCGTGGGTGAGCGGCGTGCCGTCGGCGGTCTCGGTCTCGGCGATCGCGACGATCAGCGCCGCGGCGTTGCCGGCCCACGCCTGGTTGAAGCCCATCAGCGCGTCGACGATCTGCGCGTGGAGTGCGGTGCCGCGCCGGGCGACCAGGAAGCGCCAGGGCTGGGTGTTGTTGGCGGAGGGGCTCCAGCGGGCGGCCTCCAGGGCGGTGGCGAGCTTGTCCTCGTCGATCGCGTTCTGCGCGTCGTAGGCGCGGGGGCTCCAGCGGCCGGCGAGGACGTCGAGGACGGGGTGCTCGGTCGGGGCGGTGCGGTCGATGACGGGAGTGCTCACGGAAGTGCCTTTCGGACGGTGGGATGGATCGGACGCCGTCGTCCGGGCTACTCCCCACCCAACTCATACATGCGCATGCATATTCCCGCGCGTCAGCGGCGGATGCTCAGCGGCCGAGCGCCCACCGGGCCCGGCGCCGCACCACGCCCGCGAGTCGCCGCGCCCGCACGCCCATCGGCTGCTCTCGTGCGGCCGTCAGCAGCTTCGCGTCGTACGCGGCCCGGAGTTCGCGCGCCCACCGTCGGGTGATCGCCCGGTCGGAGAACTCGGCCGCCCTGGCCCGCGCCTTCCTCCGCATGCCCTCGACCCGCCCGGATGGCATCGCGGCGAGCTCCGCGATCCGCCGGGCGAGCCCGTCCACGTCGCCCTCGGGGAGCAGGAAGCCGTTCACCCCGTCGCGGATCATGTCGGCCGGGCCGTAGCGGATGTCGTAGGCGAGCGGGATGCACCCGGCCGCCATGCTCTCCACGAGCACGAGGGGCAGCCCCTCCGACGTCGAGGTGAGCAGGCTGAACCCGGCGGTCGCGAACTCCTCCCGTGCGTGCGGGTCGAAGCCGCGCAACCGGATCCACTCCTCGGCGCCGAGATCGCGGATGCGCGCGGCCAGCTTCGGCTCGTCCGGGCCCTCGCCGATGACGTCGGCCTCGATCCGGGCGTCCGCGGTGTGGGCCGTCGCGAGCGCCTCGATCGCGTGGCCCAGGCGCTTGCGCTTGTCCAGCGACGCGACCACCACGCCGCGGGTGGCCGGACGGGGTGCGGAGACCGCGGGCGGCAGCGTCACCTCGTTCGGGATCGTGCGCACGCGGGCCTGCACGCCCAGGGCGGCCAGGTCTTCCACGAGGTCGCTGCGCTGCCGCTCGGTCAGCACCACGATCTCGTCGAAGTCTCCCGCGCGCCGCAGGACGCCCTCCCGGGAGGCGCGGAGCGTCCGCGGGCGTCCGGCCACCCGGTGCGAGGCGTGCACGATGTGCAGGGTCGTCACGTGGTCACGGCGGTATCCCGCGACCGGTCGCGCGGCGGTCTTCGAGTCGACCAGCAGGAAGCTCGCGCGCCCCGCCGTCAGGCGGTCGAACCACCAGCGGTACAGCCCCCAGGTGGTGCGCCAGGAGCGCAGCGGGGTCCCGTCGACGCCGTAGACGACCACGCGCCGCTCCGCCCCCTCGCGCTCGGTCGCCAGGAGGGAGCCGTCGCGGCGGAACCGGTCGACCGACAGGTGTCCGTCCCCGTCTCGGCGTGCGCGGCTGAGCACCACGCCGTCGTGCTCGCGCACGGTGTCGTCGTCTTCCGGGGCCAGCAGCGGCGGCAGCGTCGGGATGACGCCCCGGGGTGCGGGAGGGGTGGCACGCAGCTCGTCCCACAGGTTGCGGATGCGCAGCCCATCGATCAGCTCGCCCTTCGCCCGCAGCCGCTCCGACAGCTCGGGGTAGTCGGGGCCGTCGTCGAGCGTCAGCAGGTCGACGTCGACGCCCCCGATCCGGCGGAACGAGCGGGACCGCCGCAGCATCGCGCTCGTCATCCCCCCGTACTGCTCCGTGATGCCCCAGGTGAGGGCGAAGTACCGGGCGGCCGGGAGGCGGGGAGGGAAGAGCGACATCTTGCCGAGGATAGCCCGGGGCTCTCCGGGGCGCGTCCTCCTCGCGGATGACCGGGCGGATCAGTCGAGGAGGTTGTGCGAGGCGGCGTCGGCGAGGGCGGCCCGCACGGCGCGGATCGACGGGGCGGCGGCCGACACCCGTCGCGCGGAGGAGAAGATCTCGCGGCGCGGGGAGCGCGGCAGCGGGGAGAGGTCGACGGTCGGGGTGTCGCCCGCCCACACCAGCTCGGGGAGCAGCCCGACGGCCAGCCCGGCGTGGATCAGGCGGATGTGCGCCGTGAGGTCGGCGAGCTCGAAGCGCACGTCCGGTTCGAACCCCGCGGTGCGGCACAGCTGCTCGGCCCAGGCGCGCGAGGCGGTGCCCGCCGGCTCCAGCACCCAGGGGGCCGTGCTGGTCGACCGGAGCGTCGTCG
>NZ_SSDO01000358.1:0-2461 GCF_004794395.1 Microbacterium sp. K41
AGCTGCCGCTGTCGTGGGCGCCGACCGAGGAGCAGGCGCTCGCCCAGGCCCACGCCGAGTGGCCCATCGCGGCGCTGCGCATGCGGCGAGGCGACGTGCGCTCGCCCTACGACTTCGAGCAGCTCGTGCGCGGCGTGACCCCGGAGGACCTGCGCGCGTCGATGCTGATCTCCGCCGACCCCGACGTGCATCGCGCGCAGATCCAGCGCTACGCCGACCTCGGCTTCACCCGCATCTACCTGCACAACGTGGGGCCGAACCAGCGGGAGTGGCTCGAGGTCTTCGGGCGCGACGTGCTGCCGAAGGTGCGCGCATGACCGCCCCCGGCCTGCACGTGTTCGCCCTCCCCGGCATGGGCGAGGTGCGCCCGGGCGACGACCTGGTCGGGCTCATCCTCGCCACGGGCGTGGAACTGCAGCACGGCGACATCCTCGTCGTCACCTCGAAGATCGTGTCCAAGGCGGAGGGGCGCTACGTGCAGGCCGCCGACCGGGAGGCCGCGATCACGGCGGAGACCGTGCGCCTCGTCGCCTCCCGCACCCACGACGGCCACACCATGCGCATCGTCGAGAACCGCCTCGGCATGGTCGCCGCGGCCGCGGGCGTCGACGCCAGCAACACCCCCGACGGCTGGGTGCTGCTGCTGCCCGAAGACCCCGACCGCTCCGCCCGTGCGCTCGCCGCGGGGCTCCGCGCCGCGACCGGGGCCGAGGTCGGTGTGCTCCTCAGCGACACCCTCGGGCGGCCCTGGCGCGAAGGACAGATCGACGTCGCGATCGGCGGCGGCGGCGTGCACATGGTCGCCGACCTCCGCGGCACCACCGACCAGGCGGGCAAGGTGCTCAGCGTCACGACCCCGTGCGTCGCAGACGAGCTCGCCGCCGCCGCCGACCTCGTCAAGGGCAAGGCCAGCGGGAACCCGGTCGCCGTCGTGCGAGGCCGCGGCGACCTCGTGGGTCCGCTCGACCTGCCCGGCGCGTCGAGCATCGTGCGCGGCGCCGACCGCGACCTCTTCTGGCTGGGCACCGCCGAGGCGCTCGACCAGGGCTACCGCGACGGCTATGCGGCCGCGCGCGCCGAACTCTCCCCACCCGAACAGAAGGATGCGACATGACACTGACCCTCGGATACAAGGCCAGCGCCGAGCAGTTCGACCCGCGTGAGCTGGTCGAGATCTCGGTCGCGGCCGAGGCGCACGGCATGCAGTCCGTGTTCGCGAGCGACCACTTCCAGCCGTGGCGGCACACCGGCGGTCACGCGCCGTTCTCGCTCACCTGGATGGCGGCTGTCGGCGAGCGCACGTCGAGCATCCGCATCGGCACCTCCGTGCTCACCCCCACCTTCCGCTACAACCCGGCGGTGCTCGCCCAGGCGTTCGCGAGCCTCGGCTGCCTCTACCCCGACCGGGTGATCCTGGGGGTCGGCTCCGGCGAGGCGCTCAACGAGATCGCCACCGGGTTCCGCGGCGCCGGTGAGCAGGAGTGGCCCGAGTTCAAGGAGCGCTACGCCCGCCTGCGCGAGTCGGTGCAGCTCATGCGGGCGCTGTGGTCGGGCGACCGCGTGAGCTTCGACGGCGAGTACTACTCCACGCACGACGCCTCCATCTACGACCGGCCCGAGGGCGGCATCCCCATCTACATCGCCGCGGGCGGCCCGATGGTCGCCCGCTACGCCGGCCGCGCGGGCGACGGCTTCATCTGCACGTCGGGCAAGGGCCAGGAGCTCTACGTCGACCAGCTGCTGCCCGCCGTGAAGGAGGGCCTGGAGCAGTCCGAGCGCTCCTTCGACACGTACGACCGCATGATCGAGATCAAGCTGTCGTACGAGGAGACCAGGGAGGCGGCGCTGGAGAACACCCGGTTCTGGTCCCCGCTGTCGCTGTCGAAGGAGCAGAAGCACGACATCACCGACCCGGTCGAGATGGAGAAGGCCGCCGACGCGCTGCCCCTGGAGACCATCGCCAAGCGGTGGATCGTCGGCAACGACCCCGACGCGGTCGCCGCCGAGATCCAGCAGTACATCGACTGGGGCTTCAACCACCTCGTCTTCCACGCGCCCGGTCACGATCAGCGCCGGTTCCTGCAGCTGTTCGAGCGCGACATCGCGCCGCGGCTGCGCGGGTGAGGGCGCGGCCATGACGGGCGGTCTGCGTGCCGGGGCGTCACCGCACGCCCCGGCGCGGGAGTGGGTGGTCGTGATCCCGGTGAAGCGGGCGGAGTTCGGGAAGACGCGACTGCGGCTCCCGGGCGTCGACCGCGAGCCGCTCGCCCGGGCGATCGCGCTCGACACGGTCGAGGCCGCCGCGCTGTGCCCGCGGGTCGCGGAGGTCGTGGTGGTCACGAGCGACGAGGTCACCGCGGCCGCCCTGCTCCCGGTGCCCCGCGTGCGGATCGTGCGCGACCGCGTCGAGGGGCTGACCGCGGCGATCGCGCAGGGGGTGTCTGCGGCGTCGACGCGGCTC
>NZ_SSDO01000359.1:0-15032 GCF_004794395.1 Microbacterium sp. K41
GGATGGTCGTGGCGCGGCCGTCCGGCACCGGCTCGCCGTCGCTGGCGAGCACCTGCCCGTCGGGCGTGAGCAGCCGGACGCCGCTGAGCCCGAAGGCCTCCCGTGTGCGGCTCACGAGCGCCAGCACGGCGTTGTCGCCGCGGAGCACGTTGCCCGCGACCGCCGCCAGCAGCTCCGCCTCGGCCGTCGCGCGCTGCGCCGTCCTCGCCCGGCGGGCGGCCTGATCCACGATGATGCTCACCAGGATCGCGATGACCACGTAGAGCGAGAGCGCGAGGGCGTGCAGCGGATGCGCGATCGTGATCGTGAACAGCGGTGCCACGAACAGGAAGTCGAGCGTGATGCCCGACAGCACGGCGGCGAACACCGCGGGGCGGATGCCGCCGATCAGCGCCACCACGACCACGAGCAGCTGATACGCGAGCACCTCGGCGGTGATCGACTCCGGGCTGCGGAAGGTGAACATGAGCCACGACAGCAGGGGGCCGAACACGAGCGCGACGCCGAAACCGAGCGCCTGGCGCCGCCACCCCAGCGCCCCGCCGGTGATGCGGGGCAGCGCGAGTCGCCCGCCCGCGGCCGCGTGGGTCACGATGTGCACGTCGATGTCGCCCGAACGCCGGATCACCTCGGAGCCGATGCCCGGTCCGGTCAGCGCGGCCGTCAGGCGGCCGCGGCGGCTCACGCCGATCACGAGCTGCGTGGCGTCGGCACCCTGGGCGAACTCCACGAGCGTGCCGGGGATGTCGTCGCCGACCACCTGGTGGTACGTGCCGCCGAGGGACTCCACGAGCGCGCGCTGTGCAGCCAGGGCGCCCGGGGTCTCGCCGCGCAGGCCGTCCTGGGCGGTCACGTGCACCGCGAGCAGCTCGCCCCCGGCCGACCGTGCGGCGATGCGGGCTCCGCGGCGCAGCAGCGTCTCGCCCTCCGGGCCGCCCGTCAGCGCGACGACCACCCGCTCGCGCGCCTGCCAGGAGCCCTCGATGCCCTGCTCGGCGCGGTAGCTGCGCAGCGCGCTGTCGACCTCGTCGGCGAGCCACAGCAGTGCGAGTTCGCGCAGCGCGGTGAGGTTGCCCAGACGGAAGTAGTTCGACAGTGCCGCGTCGATCCGCTCCGCGGGATACACCAGGCCCGCCGACAGCCGGTCGCGCAGGGTCTGCGGGGCGAGGTCGACCACCTCGACCTCGTCGGCTGCACGCACCACGGCATCCGGGATGGTCTCCTGCTGCGCGATGCCGGTGATCTTCTCCACCACGGCGTTCAGCGACTCGATGTGCTGCACGTTGACCGTGGTCACCACGTCGATGCCCGCCCGCAGCAGCTCCTCCACGTCCTGCCAGCGCTTGGGGTGGCGCGAGCCGGGGATGTTCGTGTGCGCGAGCTCGTCGACCAGGGCGATCTCCGGTGCGCGGTCGAGCACGGCGTCCAGGTCGAGCTCGGTCAGCACCACCCCGCGGTGCTCGTCCACGCGTCGCGGAACCTCGGGGAGCCCGGCGGTGAGGGCCGCGGTGGCCGCCCGGCCGTGGGTCTCCACGACCGCGATCACCACGTCGCGGCCCTCGTCGAACAGGCGCCGCCCCTCCGCGAGCATCTCGAACGTCTTGCCCACCCCGGGGGCGGCGCCCAGGAGCACGCGCAGGCGCCCCCGGCGCTGGTGCTCCGGCGGGCGATCCGTGCGCGCTGCGCTCATTCACCCTCCCGGTCGTCCAGTGCGAGGTTGAGTTCGGCGACGTTGATCCGCTCCTCGCCGAGGAACCCCAGGTCCCGCCCTTGAATCCTAGACTCCACGAGCGCACGCACCTCGTCCTCGGGCAGGTCGCGCGCGGCGGCCACCCGCGGCACCTGCAGCAGGGCATAGGCGACGCTGATGTGCGGGTCGAGACCGGAGCCGGAGGCGGTCACGGCGTCGGCGGGCACCAGGGACGGGTCGACACCCTCGCGCTCCGCGACCTCGGCCGTGCGCTCGGCGATCGTCGCGACCAGGTCGGGGTTCTCCGGTCCGAGGTTGCTGCCGCCCGAGGCGGTGCCGTCGTAGCCGTCGCCCGCCGCGGACGGGCGCGACTGGAAGTACTGCGGCAGGGCCTCGCCGTCGGCGTCGGTGAAGAACTGTCCGATCAGGGCGCTGCCGCGGTCGTCGGGCAGCATCGAGCCGTTCGCCTGCGCGGGGAGCAGCAGCTGGCCGATGCCGGTGACGAGCAGGGTGTAGCCGACGCCGAGGACGAGGGTGAGCACGAGCATCGCGCGGACGGCGACCCCGGCGGTGCGCATCGTGGTGCGGGTGGTGGAGGACATGGTGTGCCTTTCGCGCGGGGGTCAGAAGCCGGGGAGGAGGCTCACGACGAGGTCGATGAGCTTGATGCCGAGGAACGGCGCGATCACGCCGCCGAGGCCGTAGACGAGCAGGTTGCGCTGCAGGATCTGCGAGGCGCTCGCGGGGCGGTAGGCCACCCCGCGCAGGGCGAGCGGGATGAGGAAGACGATCACGATCGCGTTGAAGATGATCGCGCTCGTGACCGCAGACGCGGGCGAGTGCAGCTGCATGATGTTGAGCGCCGCGAGCCCCGGGAACACCCCCATGAACATCGCCGGGATGATCGCGAAGTACTTGGCGATGTCGTTCGCGAGCGAGAACGTGGTCAGCGCGCCGCGCGTGATGAGGAGCTGCTTGCCGATGCGCACGATGTCGATGAGCTTGGTCGGGTCGGAGTCCAGGTCGACCATGTTCCCCGCCTCCTTCGCCGCCGACGTGCCCGTGTTCATCGCCACGCCCACGTCCGCCTGCGCCAGCGCGGGGGCGTCGTTGGTGCCGTCGCCGGTCATCGCGACCAGCCGCCCGCCCTGCTGCTCGCGGCGGATGAGATCGAGCTTGTCCTCGGGGGTGGCCTCGGCGAGGAAGTCGTCGACCCCGGCCTCCGCGGCGATGGCCTTCGCGGTGAGTGGGTTGTCGCCGGTGATCATGACCGTGCGGATGCCCATGCTGCGCAGCTCGTCGAAGCGCTCGCGCAGGCCGTCCTTCACGATGTCCTTGAGGTGCACGACGCCCAGCACGCGCCCGTCCTCGCCGGTGGCGCGCACCGCCACGACCAGGGGTGTGCCGCCGCTGCTCGCGACACCGTCGGTGAGGGAGGTCAGCTCGGCGTCGGTCCCGCGGCCCAGCCAGGCCGACACCGCGGAGCCGGCGCCCTTGCGGATCTCGGTGCCGTCGGAGAGGTCGAGCCCGCTCATGCGGGTCTGCGCGGTGAAGGGCACGACCACGGCGTCCTCCGGTGCCTCGACCCGGAGGCCGCGCGCGGTGGCCAGCTCGACGATCGAGGCGCCCTCGGGCGTGGGGTCGGCCAGGGACGACAGGGCGGCCACCCGCAGCAGCTCCTCCGCGTCGACGCCCGACAGCGGCAGCACCTCGTGCGCGCGGCGGTTGCCGTACGTGATCGTGCCTGTCTTGTCGAGCAGAAGCGTGGTCACGTCTCCCGCGGCCTCGACCGCGCGGCCCGACATCGCCAGCACGTTGCGCTGCACGAGGCGGTCCATGCCGGCGATGCCGATGGCCGACAGCAGCGCGCCGATCGTGGTCGGGATGAGGCACACGAGCAGGGCGATCAGCACCGGGATGCTCACCGGGGAGGCGGCGTACGAGGCGATCGGGTTCAGCGCCAGCACGACCACGACGAACACGATCGACAGGCTCGCGAGGAGGATGTTCAACGCGATCTCGTTCGGGGTGCGCTGACGGCTCGCGCCCTCGACCAGCGCGATCATGCGGTCGACGAAGGTCTCACCGGGCTTCGACGTGATGCGCACCACGATGCGGTCCGACAGCACCCGGGTGCCGCCCGTGACGGCGCTGCGGTCGCCGCCGGACTCGCGGATGACCGGGGCGCTCTCGCCCGTGATCGCCGACTCGTCGACGGTCGCGATCCCCGCCACGATGTCGCCGTCGCCCGGGATCAGCTCGCCCGCGGTCACGATCACGACGTCGTCGCGCTGCAGCTCCGCCGACGACACCTCCACGGTCTCGGCGCGCTCGGCCGCGGGATCCGCCGCGGGATCGTGGCGCACCACGCGGCGGGCCATCGTGCTGGTGCGGGTCTTGCGCAGGCTCGCGGCCTGCGCCTTGCCCCGGCCCTCCGCGACCGACTCGGCCACGTTCGCGAACAGCACCGTGAGCCACAGCCACACCGCGATGCCCCACGTGAACGCGAGCGGCACGGGCGAGCCACCGGAGTCGGCCGGTCCGCCCAGGAAGGGCTCCGCGATCGCGAGCACGGTCGTGAAGGCCGCACCCACCCAGACGAGCAGCATCACGGGGTTGCGCACGAGCGTGGCGGGGTTGAGCTTGCGGACGGCGCCGGGCAGCGCCTGCACGAGCTGCGACCAGCCGAACGACCGCGGTGTCGCAGCGGGGGCGGGGGCCGTGGCGCTCTCGGGCGCGGACGGCGTGGTGAGGAGGGTCATGTCAGAGTCCTTCGGCGAGCGGTCCCAGTGCGAGCACGGGGAAGTAGGTGAGGGCGGTGACCACGACGGTCACCGTGAGGAGCAGGCCGACGAACTGCGGCCGGTGGGTGGGCAGGGTCCCGGTCGTGGCGGGGATGCGCTCCTGCGCCGCGAACGACCCGGCGAGCGCGAGCACCAGCACGATCGGCAGGAAGCGGCCGAGCAGCATCGCCACGCCCAGGGCCGTGTTGAACCACGGGGTGTTCGCGGTGAGCCCCGCGAAGGCGGAGCCGTTGTTGTTCGCGGCCGAGGTGAAGGCGTACAGCACCTCGCTCATGCCGTGCACGCCCGGGTTGAGGATGCTCGTGGACTCCACGTCGTCCCGGATGCCGGGGATCGCGAAGCTCAGGGCCGTGCCGCCGAGGACGAGCACCGGGACCACGAGGATGTACAGGCTCGCGAGCGTCATCTCCCGCGGGCCGATGCGCTTGCCGAGCCACTCCGGCGTGCGGCCGACCAGCAGCCCGCCCACGAAGACCGCGACGATCGCGAGCACCAGCATGCCGTACAGCCCCGAGCCCACCCCGCCGGGGGCGACCTCGCCGAGCATCATGTTCAGCATCGGCATCATGCCGCCGAGCGCCGTGTACGAGTCGTGCATCGAGTTGACGGCGCCCGTCGAGGTGAGCGTGCTGGCACTGCCGAACAGCGTCGAACCGAGGATCCCGAAGCGCAGCTCCTTGCCCTCCATCGCGGCTCCCGCGAGCTCGGGTGCGGCGCCCCGGCCGGCGAGCTCCAGTGCCGAGAGGGCGACCGTCGAGGCGAGGAAGATCGTGCCCATCACGGCGACGATCGCGTAGCCCTGGCGGTGGTCGCCCACCAGGCGGCCGTACGTGCGGGGCAGCGCGAACGGGATCACCAGGATCAGCAGCACCTCGATCAGGTTCGTCCACCCGGTGGGGTTCTCGAACGGGTGGGCGGAGTTCGCGTTGAAGAAGCCGCCGCCGTTCGTGCCGAGCAGCTTGATGGCCTCCTGCGACGCGACGGGTCCGCCGGGGATCGTCTGCGCGCCCCCGGACACCGTGGTCACGTCGGTGAAGCCTGCGAAGTTCTGGATCACGCCGCCGGCCAGCAGGGCGACCGCGCCGATCAGGGCGAGCGGCAGCAGCAGCCGCCCGAGCCCGCGGGTCAGGTCGACCCAGAAGTTGCCGATCGTCGCGGAGCCGCGGCGGGACAGACCCCGCACCAGCGCGATCGCGACCGTGAGGCCGACCGCCGCCGACACGAAGTTCTGCACCGTGAGGCCGGCCAGCTGCACGGTGTAGCCCATGGTCTGCTCGGGCGAGTACGACTGCCAGTTCGTGTTCGCGACGAACGACGCGGCCGTGTTGAACGCGAGGCCCTCGGGCACGGCGGGGAGCCCGAGCGACTCCGGCAGGAACGCCTGCAGCCGCTGCAGCGCGTAGACGAGCACGAGCCCCACGAGCGAGAACAGCAGCACGCTCCGGGCGTACGCGCGCCAGGTCTGCTCCGAGCGCGGGTCGACCCCGATCACGCGGTACAGCCCACGCTCCACCCGCAGGTCCTTCGCGGAGGTGTAGACGTGGGCGATGTAGTCGCCGAGGGGGCGGTAGAGCAGCACGAGCACGACCACGACGGCCGCGACCTGGAGCACCCCGAACAGGATCGTCGCGTCCATCAGAACCGCTCCGGGGCGACCAGGGCGACGACGAGGTACACGATCGCGGCGACGGCCAGCACCGCGGCGATGATCTCGAACACGATCATGCGCGGTCCACCGCCTTCGCGACGAGGGACACGAGGGCGAACAGCGCGAGGGTCAGCGCGAGGTAGATGATGTCGAGCACGACCCCGATCCAACTCCCGGGCGTCGCCGCCTCCGTCGATCCTCACGGTTCCCCTACGCCACGTCCGCCGATGCATGCGGCTTTCTCACGGTCGGCCCTATGCTCGCGAGGTGGGGACGCGCGCGCACCGGATCAGGCCAGGGGCCGTGCTGGTGCTCGCCCTCGTCGCGGTCGCGGCGGTCTGCGTGGTCACGGGGCTGCTGCCGGGCGCCGACGCCGAGGCGCTCGGACTGCGGACCGCGCCGGTGCTGGGCTTCGTCGTCGCGATCACGATCGTCGCGGAGCTCGCGCGGGACGCGGCGGTGTTCGACGTGGTCTCGCAGCGGCTCGCCCGGTGGGGTCGAGGCAGGGTGGCGCTGCTGTGGCTGCTCGTGATCGCGCTCGCCGTGGTGAGCACGGTCTTCCTCTCGCTCGACACGACGGCGGTGATCGTCACGCCCGTGGTGGTGGTGCTCGCGCAGAGCATCGGTGTCCCGCCGATCCCGTTCGCGCTGGCGACCGTCTGGCTCGCGAACACGGCCTCGCTGGCCCTCCCGGTGTCGAACCTCACGAACCTGCTCGCGGCGCGGCAGATCGGCGACGGGCCCGCCGCGTTCGTCGCGCTGAGCTGGGCGCCGACCCTCGTCGGCATCCTCGTCCCCGTGCTGCTGCTCACCCTCGTGCACCGGCGCACCGTGTTCTCGCGCTACCGCACGCCCCCGCCCCGGCGCCCCGCCGATCCGGTGCTGTTCTGGACCGCGACGGGCGTGCTCGTGGTGCTCATGCCCGCGCTCGCCCTGAGCCACGACGTGTGGATCCCGGCGACGGTCGCCGCGGTCGCGCTCGTGGCGGTGTTCGCGGTGCGGCGGCGCAGGGCTCTGCGGTGGGGACTGGTGCCCTGGCAGGCGGTCGCGCTGGCCGCCGCGCTGTTCGTGCTGGTGGAGACGCTGCACGCGCGGGGTGCGCTCGACGTGCTCACCGCGCCGATCACGGGCGACGGGTTCGGTGACCTCCTGCGGCTCGCGGCGCTCGGTGCCGTGAGCGCCAACGCCATCAACAACCTTCCCGCCTACCTCGTGCTCGAGCCCGCGGCGGGCGACCCCGTCGCGCTCATGGCGCTGCTGATCGGCGTGAACCTCGGCCCGCTGATCACGCCGTGGGCCTCGCTCGCGACGCTGCTGTGGCACCACCGCATCACCGCGCTCGGCGTGGAGATCCGCTGGAGCCGCTTCATGCTGTGGGGGACGGTGGCGGCGGTGCCCACGGTGATCGCCGCGGTCGCCGTCCTGGCCCTCGTCGCCGGCTAGTGCCGGGGGTCAGCTCCCTACCGGCCACTCCTCGGCGAGCAGACCGTAGTTCATGCCGTCGAGCCACTCGCCGGAGCGGTGCAGGGCGGTCTTGCGGCTGTGTTCCTCCCGGCGCATGCCGAGCCGCTCCATGAGCCGCCAGGAGGGTTCGTTGTCGGCGAAGCAGCCGGCGTGCACGCGGCGCAGGCCGAGCGGGCCGAAGCACACCTCGATCGCCGCCCGCACCGCCTCGGTCGCATAGCCGCGGCCCGTGGAGGCGGGGTCGAGCACCCAGCCGAGCTCGGCCTCCACGCCCTTGGCGCGCTCGGCGACCTCGAGCTGCGCCCAGGCGTCCTCGATGCGGATCATGAGGTCGCCGATGGGGGTGGGGGCGTCACCCTCGTGCTCGGGCAGGCGCTCGATCAGGTACAGCGACGCCAGTCGGGCGGGCTCGAGGTGGCGCTCGCGGAACGCCTCGATCGTGTCGGGCGCGAGGCCCAGCCAGCGGTTCACCTCGGGCAGGCGTCGCCACCCCCACATCGCGTCGAGATCGTCGGGGGTGCACGGACGCAGCTGCAGCCGGGGGGTGCGGACGGGCCAGGGAACGCCTTCGGTCATGCCCTCAGCCTAGGGCGGGCTCCGCGCCGCGCGGCCCCGGACTGCCGGGTGCGTACGGCGAGGGCCGCGCAGGCGATCACGGCCAGTCCTCCCGCGACCGTGGGCCAGCCGATCTGCTCGTGCAGCAGCAGCCCCGCCCACGCGATACCCATCACCGGCTGCACGAGCTGGATCTGGCTCACCTGCGCCATCGGCCCGATCGCGAGTCCGCGGTACCAGGCGAAGAAGCCGAGGAACATGCTGACCGCGGCGAGATAGGCGAACGCGAGCCACTGCACGGGTGTCGCGGCGGGCGGCTGCGCGACCGCGGCGACGACGGCGAGCGCGGCCATCGGGGGAGCGGCGAGCACGAGCGCCCAGGAGATCGTCTGCCACGACCCGAGCTCGCGCGCGAGCAGGCCGCCCTCCGCGTAGCCGACGGCCGCGGCGAGCACGGCCCCGAAGAGCAGCAGGTCGGCGACGTGGAGGGTGCCGAGTCCCCCGCCCTGCAGAGCAGCGAAGCCGACCGCGGCCAGGGCGCCCACGGCTGCGAAGGCCCAGAACGACCGCGCCGGCCGCTCTCCGGTTCGCACCACGACGGCGACGGCGGTCGCGGCCGGGAGCAGGCCGATCACCACCGCGGCGTGACTCGCAGGGGCCGTGGTGAGCGCGAACGAGGTCAGGAGCGGAAACCCGGCGATCACTCCGCTCGCGACGACCGCGAGCCGTGCCCACTGCCGGGCGGAGGGCGGTGAGGCGCGAAACGCGGCGAGCACGATCGCGGCGAGGACGGCGGCGACCACGGCCCGGGCCGAACCGATGAACAGGGGCGACAACCCGCCGATCGCGACGCGGGTGAAGGGCAGCGTGAACGAGAAGGCGATGACCCCGAGGAGCCCCCAGGCTGGTCCTGCATATCTGGATAGCGCTGTCGAACGAAGGGCAGTAGCGCTACTCTGTTCTCTCATGGGTCAGGATAGCACCGAGCGCATCGTCCGTGGACTGCGGGCCTGGGTGGCGTCGGCCGCACCCGGTGCCCGGCTCCCGTCCAGTCGCGCGCTCGTCGCCGAGTACGGGGCGAGCCCGGTCACGGTGCAGCGCGCCGTGCAGCAGCTCGCGCGCAGCGGTCTGATCGACACGCGGCCGGGGGTCGGCACGTTCGTCCGGGCCGCGCGGGCCCCCAGAGCGCTGGACCACAGCTGGCAGACCGCCGCGCTCGGCCCCGCCCCCATGCGCTCCTCAGGTCTCTCCGCGACCCAGCGCACCGCCGCCCCGGACGTCATCGGTCTGCACTCGGGCTATCCCTCGCTCGAGCTGCTGCCGGAGCGCCTGGTTCGGCAGGCGCTCGTCCGGGCGTCGCGCACCCCCGCCGCGGTGACGCGCTCCCCGGCGGCCGGTCTCCCCGAGCTCCAGGCGTGGTTCGCCGCGGAGCTGGCGGCGACCGTCCCCTCCGGCATCGCCGCACCCTCGCCCAGGGACGCGCTGGTCGTGGCCGGCAGCCAGAGCGGTCTCAGCTCGATCTTCCGGGCCGTCGTGGGCACCGGGCGACCGCTGCTGATCGAGTCGCCCACGTATTGGGGGGCGCTCCTGGCGGCGGAGCAGGCGGGGGTCGCACTGGTGCCGATCCCCTCCGGACCGGCCGGTCCCGACCCGGACGAGGTGGAGCGGGCGTTCGCGCGGTCGGGAGCGCGGGCGTTCTACGCCCAGCCGACGTTCGCGAATCCGAGCGGTGCACGCTGGTCCGCCGCGACGGGGGAGGCGGTGCTCGAGATCGTGCGGCGGCACGGGGCGTTCCTCATCGAGGACGACTGGGCGCACGACCTCGGCATCGACGCCGACGCGCATCCCCTCGCCGCGGCCGACGACGACGGACACGTGGTGTACGTGCGCTCGCTCACCAAGAGCGTCTCGCCCGCGCTGCGCGTGGCGGCGGTCATCGCCCGAGGCCCGGCGCGCGAGCGGATCCTCGTGGACCGGGCTGCCGAGGGCATGTACGTGAGCGGGCTGCTGCAGGCCGCGGCGCTCGACGTGGTGACGCAGCCGGCCTGGCGCACGCACCTGCGCGGATTCCGCGAACAGCTGCGCACGCGCCGTGACCTGCTGGTGTCGAGCCTCGCAGCGCACGCACCAGGGGTGACGGTGGAGAACGTGCCGGCGGGCGGCCTGAACCTGTGGGCGCGGCTGCCGGAGGGGACGGACGTCGGCCGGGTCGTGCGGGAGTGCGAGCTCCGCGGGCTGCTCATCGCCCCGGGCGGAGAGTGGTTTCCGGCGGAGCCCGCGGGTGCGTACGTGCGACTCACCTACGCGAACGCCGATCCCTCCCGGTATGCCGAGGCCGCGGGCATCCTCGGCGCCGTCGTCGATGGGTCCTGACTCTTCACTTCCGCGGCCAGAGCTTCCGGCGCAGCGCGGGGGCCAGCAGGGCGACCGCGACGAGCAGGGAGATCGCGACGTTGAGCAGGAAGATCGGATTCTCCCCGGGGAGGAACTCGTAGACCACCGCGTTCCCGGCGGCGCTGATCACGGCGAGAGCCAGCACGAGATACATCGTTCTTCTCCCCTGGGCAGTGCGCGCGCTCATCTCACCCTCCAGACTACCTCATATGACGACATTATGATCCGAAATGACTGCCATGGAGCATGGCAGGTGCGGCCTCGACCCGGCGGTCTCGGCCGAGCCGGCGCGCGCGGAACCCGCCGGACTCACTCCGCCGAGGGGGGACCGGCGGGGCGGTGGGCGCGGCGGCCCGACACCACGACCGGGCGACCGGCACGCTCCTGGCCCGGTAGCGGGCGGGAGCGGCGACCGTAGATGAGCTCGGACGAGTCGAGCAGCCACGGCACCAGGGTGATCGAGACGCCGTGCACCAGCATGAGCTGGTTCGCGAGTCGACGTGCCCGCCGGTTGTGCAGGAACGACTCCCACCAGTGGCCCACGATGTACTGCGGCAGATACACGGTCACGACCGAGGAGCCGTGCTTCTCGCGGTACTGGCGGATGAACTGCGTCACCGGCTGCGCGAACGAGCGGTACGGCGACTCGACGATCACGAGGGGCACCGGCACGAGGTGCTCGGCCCACTCGCGCTGGAGCGCCGCCGCGTCGTCTGCCGACACGGCCACGTGCACCGCGAGCGTCTTGTCGTGCTTGGCGGCGATCGCGTAGTCGATGGCCTTCATGACCGGCTTCTGCAGATGGTTCACGAGCACGATCGCGACGTCGCCCGACGCCCCGAAGCGGGTGGTGTCGTCGATCGCGATCTCGTGCTCCACGTCGCGGTAGTACCGCTTCACGCCGATCATGAGGAACGCGAGCACCGGGATCGCGAAGAACACCAGGTAGGCGCCGTGCGTGAACTTGGTGATGGTCACGATGACCAGCACCAGCACCGTGAGGGTCGCCCCGGCCGAGTTGATCAGCAGGCCCACCTTCGCCGAGCGGCGGTCGGTCGCCGCTGTGCCGTCTCGCGGTCCCGCGGCCGGTTCTCGCAGCACGCGCCGCCAGTGGCGCACCATGCCGATCTGCCCGAGCGAGAACGACACGAACACCCCGATGATGTACAGCTGGATCAGCGTCGTCAGCCGGGCCTGGAACACCACCAGCACCGCGATCGCCGCGATGCCGAGCAGGATCATGCCGTTCGAGAACACCAGGCGGTCGCCGCGGGTGTTGAGCGACTTGGGGGCGTAGCCGTCGCGCGCGAGCACCGCGCCCAGCAGCGGGAAGCCGTTGAAGGCCGTGTTCGCCGCGAGCAGCAGCACGCACGCGGTCGCGGCCTGCACGATGAAGAAGGGGATGCTGCCGCCGCCGAACGTCGCGGCCGCGATCTGCGCCATCAGGCTCGGCTGCGGCGTGGTGCAGTCGAAGCCGATCAGGTCGCACGGGTTCTCGGCGTAGTGCACGCCCGTGATGAGCGCGAGGGCGGTGAGGCCGGAGAACAGGCAGATCGCGATGGTGCCCATGAGCACGAGCGTGGACTGGGCGTTGCGCACCTTGGGCGCCCGGAACGCGGGCACGCCGTTCGACACGGCCTCGACACCCGTGAGCGCGGAGCATCCGCTCGAGAACGCGCGCAGGATGAGGAGGATGACGGCCGCCTGGCTCAGGCTCTCCGCCTGCACGCTGAAGTCCGCGCTGGACGCGACGGGGGCGTCGCCGAAGACCGTGCGGATCAGGCCCGTGACGATCATGATGCCGACCGAGCCGATGAACACGTACGTCGGGATCGCGAACACCAGCGACGCCTCGCGCACGCCGCGCAGGTTCACGATGATGATGAGGATCACGAAGCCCACCGCGAGCTCGACGCGGAAGGGGTCGAGCCCCGGCACGGCCGAGATGATGTTGTCCACGCCCGAGGCGACCGACACCGCGACGGTCAGCACGTAGTCGACCAGAAGTGCCGCCGCCACGATCACGCCGGGGATCTCGCCGAGGTTCTTCGACGCGACCTCGTAGTCTCCGCCGCCCGAGGGGTAGGCCTTGATGAGCTGACGGTAGCTGAGCACCACCACGAGCAGCAGCACCACGACGGCGATCGCGACGAGCGGCGTGAACGACAGGAACGTGAGCCCGCCGATCAGCAGGATCATCACGAGCTCCTGCGGCGCATAGGCCACCGAGCTCAGTGCGTCGGAGGCGAAGATCGGCAGCGCCATGCGCTTGGGGAGCAGCTGCTCGTCGACCTGCTCGCTCGTCAGCGGGTCGCCGATGAGGATGCGCTTCGCTCGCGGCGGCGCGTCCGCGCCGAGTCGGGTTTCTTCTGACACGTCCGGCGACACTACGCCCGCGCGCGGCGCCCTCACAAGATCCTTACGGAATCCCTACGGTCGCATTCCGCACCCTGACGGAATCCTTACGGGCACCGCGTAGCCTTGTTCTCCATGGGGGAGCAGGTCGTTCTGGGTGTCATCGCGATCGCGATCGGAATGGCCGTCGGCATCGTGCTGTTCGTGCCGTTCGTCGCGATCAGCTACCGCCGCCGCGGGAGGCTCAGCTTCGGACGGACGATGCTGTGGCTCGGCGCCCTGATCTACTTCTGGGCGATCTGGACGTACACGCTGCTGCCGCTGCCCGACCCCGACACGATCCGCTGCGTCGGCGCGATCATCGACCCGATGTCGGTCGTGCACGATCTGCAGCGCGCGTTCGCGTCTCCCCAGCCGTTGCGTCACCCGGCGTTCCTGCAGCTCGCCTTCAACGTGCTGCTGTTCCTCCCGCTCGGGGCGTTCGTGCGGGTGCTGGCCGGCCGCGGGGTCGTGGTCGCCCTGCTCGCCGGTCTCGGGCTCTCGCTGCTGGTCGAGACCACGCAGCTGACCGGCGTGTGGGGACTGTACCCGTGCGCGTACCGGTTCTTCGACGTCGGCGACCTGATGACCAACACGATCGGCGCGGTCGTGGGCTGCACGCTCGCACTCGTCGTGCCGCGCGCCCTGCGCGGCTCGCGCGCCGCCGCGGATGCGGATCAGCCGCGCCCGGTCACGCGCGGACGCCGGGCCCTGGCGATGCTGTGCGACGGTCTGGCGTACTTCTTCGTGAGCGCTGTCGTCGCCGTGACCGTGCAGCTCTGGCTCGCGTACGTCGTGGACGACCGGGCGGCGGTGCTCGACGGCGCTGCGTCGGAGCTGGTGAGCACGGTGGCCGCCTCGGGCCTGTGGCTCGTTCTGATCCTCGTCACCGGTCGCTCGGTCGGCGATGTCGCGGTGCAGCTGCGCTACACCGGCTCGCGCCTGCCGATGATGCTCGCGCGCCTGCTGCGGTGGGCGGGCGGCATCGGCGGCATCGGCGCGCTCGCCCTGCTCGGCTTCCCGTTCGACCTGATCTCGTCGGTGCTCTACCCCGTGGCGGTCGTGCTGCTGTTCACCACGCGTCGCGGCCGCGGGCTCCCCGGGCTCCTCTCCGGGCAGGACGTGGAGGACGCGCGGGAGCGGCAGGCGTCGGCGCCCGTCGCGTCGGCCTGACCGGTCGCCCTCCCCGCCGCCCGGTCGATCGCCCGCGGATCCGTGATCGACGACCCTCGTTCCCGGGACGCGGGACGGCGCAGAGTGACGGTGCGTCCGTCCGGGCGCCTCGAGCGAACAGGAGCCACCCATGACCGACACCGCCACCCGCCCCCGCGGACACCGACCCCCCACCCGCCGCGGCGGCCGACTGTGGCTGCTCTGGGGCGTTGCCGCCGGGCTCCTCGGCGTCACCGCCACCGTGGTGTTCGACGTGCGGCCGTGGTCGGAGGCCGACTACGCCCGCGGTGGCATCCTCTCCGCAGCGGCCCAAGACATGGCGGGGCTCGACCCCGTGGCCAACAAGATCGGGTTCCTGCTCGGCTTCGCGGCCGTGGCCTGCCTCCTGGTACTGCAGGGCTCCTGGCGCGTGCGCGTCGAACGCGGATCCACCTCGGTCGCGGCGCGCGTGTTCTCCGCGGGGCTCGTGACCTCGGCCGCCGGGCTCACGTTCGGCTACGCCTGGAAGGGCACGCTCGGGCTGTACGGCCACGGCGGCCCGGAGTTCGGCAGTTTCGGCGACGAGGGTCTGCTGGTGTTCTACGCGCTCACCGACTTCGGCGCGTTCATCCCGTGGTTCGGTGTGCTCGTGTCGCTGGCCGCGCTCGCCGCCATGGCCTGGTTCGAGCGGTCGGCCTCGCGCATCCTCGGGACGCTGCTCGGGGCTCTGGTGCTGCTGATCGCGGCGGGGTACATACTCACCGGCGTGCCGGGGCTCGCCGGACCGGTCGGTGGCCTCGGGCTCGCGTTCGCCTCGCTGTGGATGCTGCTGGGGCGCCGCGGGGTCTCGTCCGGGGACACCGCGACGGACCGGGCGGCTGCCACCGGCACCCCGCTACCCGGCAGGTCGTGACGGCGGGCCTCAGCCGGG
>NZ_SSDO01000360.1:0-297 GCF_004794395.1 Microbacterium sp. K41
CGTCGAGGCGGTCCGCGCGGTCGCCGACGGCGAGCCCGTGACGGCGGTCGGTGTCGGCACGGCCGGCGTGGTCGCCCCCGACGGATCCATCACCTCGGCCACGGACGCGATCCGGGGGTGGGCGGGGTTCCCGCTGCGCTCGGCACTCGAGCGCGCCACGGGGGTTGCGGTCGTGGTCGTGAACGACGTGCACGCGGCGGCGGTCGCGGAGGCCGCCCAGGGAGCGGGTCGCGGAGCGGGCGGGCTGCTGATGGTCGCGGTGGGAACGGGCATCGGCGGGGCCGTGGTCCTCCCGGA
>NZ_SSDO01000361.1:0-9170 GCF_004794395.1 Microbacterium sp. K41
CGCCGCGGTCGCGCCCGCCGCACCGGCGACGCCCGCGCCCTCCGCCTCGGCGCTCGAATGGGGTCGCGTCTCCGACGATGGCACGGTCGAGGTCCGCGAGGGCGAGTCGTGGCGGGTGGTCGGCCAGTACCCCGACGGCACCCCGGAAGAGGCCCTCGCCTACTTCGTGCGCAAGTACGACGACATCGCCTTCAAGGTGCACGCGCTCGAGCAGCGCCATCAGGCCGGCGGCGCCTCGGCGAGCGACCTCGCGAAGCAGGCCTCGCACCTCATCGCCGAGGCGACGGATGCCGCAGCGGTCGGCGACCTCGCGGGACTGCGCGACCGGCTGAACGCCCTGACCGCCTCGCTCTCGGAGGCGACGGAGCAGGAGGCTCAGCAGGCCAGGGCGCTCGTGGAGCAGGCGGTCGCGGAGCGCACGGCCCTGGTGGAGCGCGCCGAGGCCATCGCCGCCCGCGACCTCAGCAAGGTGCAGTGGAAGCAGGTCACGGCCGAGCTCAACGAGCTGTTCGAGTCGTGGCAGGCACAGCAGCAGAACGGTCCGCGCCTGTCGAAGAGCGTGTCGCAACAGCTCTGGAAGCGGTTCCGTGACGCCCGCTCGGTGGTCGACAAGCACCGGCGCGCCTTCTACTCCGAGCTCGACGAGACGCACAAGGCCGCACGCGACGCCAAGTCGCGGCTGGTCGAGCGCGCCGAGGCGCTCGCTCCCCGCGGCGTCGACGGCATCCCCGCGTACCGCACCCTGCTCGACGAGTGGAAGGCCGCCGGCCGTGCCGGGCGCAAGGCCGACGACGCGCTCTGGGCGCGGTTCAAGGCGGCCGGCGATGCGCTGTACGCCGCGCGGGCTGAGCAGGCCGCCGCGGAAGAGGCAGACTCCGCGCCCCGGATCGAGGCACGGCAGGCTCTTCTGGAGCAGGCGAAGGCCGTGGCCGACGAGTCGAACATCAAGCGTGCGCGGGCACTGCTCACCCGCATCCAGCGCGAGTGGGACGAGGTCGGCCGCATCTTCCCGCGCGAGAAGGAGCGCGCTCTCGACGACAAGCTCCGGGTGATCGAGCAGGCGCTCAAGGCCCGCGAGGACGTCGACTGGAAGAAGAACAACCCCGAGACCAAGGCGCGCGCGAACGACATGAGCTCGCAGCTGCACGAGGCCATCGAGAAGCTCGAGGCCGAGCTGGCGGCCGCGGAGAAGTCGGGCGACACCAAGGCCGCCAAGACCGCGGCTGACGCGCTCGAAGCCCGCCGCGCCTGGCTCAACGCCCTGGGCGGCTGACGCTTTCCACAATCCGCGACGACCGCCACAGGAGCGGGATGCGCTGCGCCACACTGGCGTGATGCATCCCGCTCTTCTGTATCTGCCCGGCGCGCGGCTGAGTCTGCCGGAGCTCGCCGCCGCTCGACTCGACGGCCACGTCGTCGACCTCGGCGAGGCGTACATCCCGGCCGACCTCATCGAGGGTGCGGACGTGCGTGCCGCGTCGATCGGGCCTCTCGTGCAGGACGGCGCCGCGGCCTGCGGCCCGACCGCCGCATGGATCCACGGCGCCGGAGACGCACCGCCGCCCGTGCATCACGTGAAGCGGTGCGTCGAGCGTCGCGTGCGCCCGCGTACGAGTGCCCGCCTGGTCTTCCACGACACCGTGCTCGCCGCCGCGGACGTCGTCGTGATCGGTGGCGTCGCCGTGTCGACGCCCGCGCGGACGATGGTCGACCTGGCGACGAGCCTGCATCGCGACCCCCGCGTGCTTCCCTGGATGGATGCCCTCGCCGTCGCCTGCCCGGCGGTGACCGCACAAGCCCTCGTCGAGCTGCGCGGGACCAGCCGTGTGCCGGGGAGCCGCGTCGGCATCGCCGCCCTCGAGCGGGTCGCGCTCAGGACGAGGTGACGCGGTAGACGTCGTACACCGCGTCGATGCGCCGCACGGCGTTCAGCACGCGGTCCAGGTGCACGGCGTCGCCCATCTCGAACACGAAGCGGCTCAGCGCCAGGCGCTCATCGGTCGTGCTGACCGTGGCGGACAGGATGTTGACGTGGTGCTCGCTCAGCACTCGAGTGACATCCGACAGGAGCCCGGACCGGTCGAGCGCCTCGACCTGGATCTGCACGCGGAACACGCTCTTGGTGGTCGGTGCCCAGGAGACCTCGACGAAGCGGTCCTGCTCGCCGCTCAGCGCCTTGACGTTGACGCAGTCGGCACGGTGGACCGAGACGCCGCTCCCCCGCGTGACGAAGCCCACGATCGGGTCGCCCGGCACGGGGGTGCAGCACTTGGCGAGCTTGACGAGGATGTCGTTCGCCCCGCGCACGAGCACCCCGGAGTCGCCGCCGCGCGGCTCCCTGGTCTGCACGCTGCCCGGCAGATCGATCGCCCCGGTCGTCGTGTCGTTCGCCGCCACCAGGGCGGTGACCTTCTCGAGCACGGACTGCGTGGACACATGTCCCTCGCCGACAGCCGCGTAGAGCCCGGACACGTCTTCGTAGTGCAGCTGATGCGCGACCTCGGTGAACGAGTCCTGGTTCATCAGGCGCTGCAGCGGCAGGTTCTGTCGGCGCATCGCCCGGGCGATCGCCTCCTTGCCCTGCTCGATCGCCTCCTCGCGACGCTCCTTCGTGAACCAGCCGCGGATCTTGTTCCGCGCCCGCGTGCTCTTGACGAAGCCGAGCCAGTCCTGGCTGGGGCCGGCGTCGGGGTTCTTCGACGTGAACACCTCGACGACGTCGCCGCTCTTGAGCTCCGACTCGAGCGGCACGAGGCGGCCGTTGACCTTGGCGCCCATCGTGCGATGGCCGATCTCGGTGTGCACGGCGTAGGCGAAGTCGACGGGCGTCGCGCCGGCGGGAAGGCCGATGACCCGTCCCTTCGGCGTGAAGACGTAGACCTCCTTGGCTCCGATCTCGAAGCGCAGCGAGTCGAGGAACTCGCCGGGGTCCGCGGTCTCGGCCTGCCAGTCGGAGATGTGCGCGAGCCACGCCATGTCGGTGTCGGAGGCGCGGACCTCGGCCTTGCCGCCGCCGTTCATCCGCTCCTTGTACATCCAGTGCGCCGCGACGCCGTACTCCGCCTGCTGGTGCATCTCGTGCGTGCGGATCTGGATCTCCACCGTGCGACCGGCCGGGCCGATCACGGTCGTGTGCAGGGACTGATAGAGGTTGAACTTCGGGGTGGCGATGTAGTCCTTGAAGCGGCCGGGCAACGGCGTCCAGCGCGCGTGGATCGCGCCGAGCACGGCGTAGCAGTCGCGCACGGACGACACCAGCACGCGGATGCCGATGAGGTCGTAGATGTCGTCGAACTCGCGCCCCCGGATCACCATCTTCTGGTACACGGAGTAGAGCTGCTTCGGCCGGCCGACGACCTTGCCACGGATCCGCAGATCTCGCAGGTCCTCGTCGATCTCCTCGATCACCTGGCCGAGGTACTTCTCCCGCTGCGGTGTGCGCTGGGCGATCAGGCTGTGGATCTCGTTGTAGATCTTCGGGTGCAGCACCGCGAACGAGAGGTCTTCCAGCTCCGACTTGATGGCCTGGATACCGAGGCGGTTGGCCAGAGGCGCATAGATCTCCAGCGTCTCCTTCGCCTTCTTCGCCGCCTTCTCGGGCGGTACGAAGCCCCACGTGCGGGCGTTGTGCAGGCGGTCGGCGAGCTTGATCAGCAGCACGCGGATGTCCTTCGACATCGCCACGATCATCTTGCGGACCGTCTCCGCCTGCGCACTCTCGCCGTACTTGACCTTGTCGAGCTTGGTGACGCCGTCGACCAGCATCGCGACCTCGTCGCCGAATTCAGCGGTCAGGTCGGTCAGCGCGTAGCCGGTGTCCTCGACGGTGTCGTGCAGGAGGGCCGCGGCGATCGCGCGCGGGCCCAGGCCGAGCTCGGCGAGGATCTGCGCGACCGCCAGCGGGTGCGTGATGTACGGCTCGCCGCTCTGCCGCTTCTGCCCCTCGTGCTTCTCCTTCGCGACCGCGTAGGCCCGGGAGATGACGGAGAAGTCGCCCTTGGGATGATTCGCCCTGACCGTGCGGATCAGGTTGTCGAGATCGTTGATGCGGGACGCGCGAGAGAAGATGCGGGGCACGAGCCGTCGCAGACTCGAACCCTGCGACGCCGTCTGCGGCTCCGCCATCCACTCACCTCCGAATCAGACAATCCTACGCGTGCTGAGAGGGGGCGAGCCCCGCGCAGCGGGGGCGTCAGGCCTCGACGGCCGCCTTCTCGCGCGCCGCACGGATGCGGGCGTCGCGCTCCTTGATCTGCGGCTCGTTCTCGCGGAACAGCGAGTAGAGGGGTGCCGCGACGAACAGCGTCGAGTAGGTCGCCACGAGGATGCCGACGAAGATCGAGAGCGAGATGTCGGTCAGCGTCTCCGCGCCCAGCCAGAACGCACCGATGAACAGGATCGCGCCCACCGGGAGCGCCGCCACGACCGAGGTGTTGATCGATCGGATCAGCGTCTGGTTCACCGCAAGGTTGACCGACTCGCCGAATAGGCGCGCGGTCTTCTCCCCGTCCTCCGTCGTGTTCTCCCGGATCTTGTCGAACACCACGGTGGTGTCGTAGAGCGAGTACGCCAGGATCGTGAGGAACCCGATCACCGCCGCCGGGGAGATCTCGAAACCGGCCAGGGCGTACACGCCCACCGTGATCACGAGCACGTCGAGCAGCCCGATGATCGCTGCGGCCGACATCTTCCAGGTGCGGAAGTAGATCGCCAGGATCAGGAAGGTCAGCGCGAGGAAGATCGCCAGACCCCACAGGGACTGCCGCGTCACGCTCTCACCCCACGCGGGACCGATGAACGAGGAGGTCACCGCGTCGGGCTCCACCTCGTACGCGTCGGCGAGAGCGCCGGCGACCTGCTGTGTCTCCGCCGCCGTCATCTGGTCGGTCTGGACTCGGATGTCCTGGTCGTTCACGATGACGACCTTGGTCGCGGCGCCGGGCACCACGGACTGCACGGCCTCGCTCGCGGTGTCCTGATTCAGCGTGGCCGGGGCGTTCACCGTGAACTGCGACCCGCCCGTGAACTCGATCGAGAACTGGATGGGACGGAACAGCGGCACGAGCGCGGATCCCACGACCAGCGCGATCGCGATGATGAACCACAGCCGACGGCGTCCGACGAACGGGAAGGAGGTCTTTCCCGTGTAGAGGTTGTTACCGAACTCGTTCATGGAAGCCATCAGGCGTCTCCCTCGCTTCCGCCCTTGGTCTGTTTCTCCGCGGCGAGGGCCTCGGCACGCTTGCGCTCTGCGATGGTCTGACGGCGGTCCGCCTCACCGCGTGAGCGGGCGTTCTTCGCGCCGCGACCTGCCGATGCCGTCGCCACCTCTCGGTACTGCGACCGGCTCCGGTACACGGCGCCGAGTGCCGCCGGGTCGAGTCCGGAGAGCTTGTGGCCGCCGCCGAAGAAGCGCGTCCGCGCGAGGAGCTGCATCACCGGATGGGTGAAGATGACGAAGATCATCACGTCGATGACGGTGGTCAGGCCGAGCGTGAACGCGAAGCCCTTCACCGTGGAGTCCGCGAGGATGTAGAGCACGACGGCCGCGAGGATGTTGATCGACTTCGAGATGTAGATCGTGCGCTTCGCGCGACCCCACCCGTCTTCGACCGCCGCCGTGATCGACTTGCCGTCGCGCAGCTCGTCTCGGATCCGCTCGAAGTAGACGATGAACGAGTCGGCCGTGAAACCGATCGACACGATCAGACCCGCGACGCCCGCGAGCGACAGGCGGAACCCGATGCGCCACGCGAGAATGCAGATCACGATGTACGTCAGCACCGCCATCACCGCGATCGACGCGATGATCACCGTCCCGAGAGCGCGGTACGACAGCAAGGAGTAGACCGCGACCAGCGCCAGACCGATCAGACCCGCGATGAGCCCGATCTGGAGCTGCTGGGTGCCGAGGGTCGCGGAGATCGTGTCGGAGCTCTGCACCTCGAAGCTCAACGGCAGCGCACCGAACTTGAGCTGATCCGCGAGCGTCGTCGCGCTCTCCTGAGTGAAGCTGCCAGAGATGCTGGGACGGCCGTCGAGGATCACGCCGTTCATCCGCGGCGCACTGATCACGTCGCCGTCGAGCACGAACGCGAACTGGTCGCGGGGCGACAGGCCGTCGATGCGGTTCTGGTTGAGGCGCGTGCTGACCTTGCCGAACGCGTCTGCGCCATCGCCGTTCATCGTGAGCTGCACGATCCAGGCGCCGCTCTTGGGGTCGCGGCCTGCCGACGCGTCGGTGATCGCGCGTCCGTCGAGCTCCATCGGGCCGAGGAGGAACTTCTGCGTGTCGTCCGGGGAGCAGGCGATGACCGGCTCGTCCTTCGGCGCACGCGACGGATCGTTGTCGGGGTTGGCGCAGTCGTACGCCTGGAACTCCGCGGCCAGCTTCTCGGTCACCCACGACAGATCGCTCGCGTCGGTCGGCTCCGCCGTCGGAGTGGCGTTCAGGCCGGGGTCTGGGCTCGGGAACGGCGTGGAGTTGCCGTCGTCGCCCACGAACTCGGTGCTCGCGGCCGTCGTGTACAGGACCGGACGGAACTCGAGCTGTGCGCTGGACTGGATGCGCTCCCTGGTCTGCTCGTCGGCCTCACCCGGGATCTGGACGACGATGTTGCGGCCGCCCTCCGTGGTGATGTCGGCCTCGGCGACACCCGAGGCATCCACGCGCTGGCGGATGATCGCCGCGGCCTGGTCGAGCTGCTCCTGTGACGGCGCTGCGCCGTCCTCGGTCTCGGCGCTGAGGATGATCTGCGTGCCGCCCTGCAGGTCGAGCGCCAGTTCCGGCGCCCACGAACTCTGCTTGAAGACGTACACACCCAGCGCGTTGATGCCGAAGAGCACGCCCGTCACGAGGAGCAGGCCGAGGAGGACCCGCCAGGCGTGACGGACAGGTGAAGATGAAGCCACGTGTGTTCAGCTTTCTGGGAGGACGATGATCCGAGCGGCCACGACGGCCGCTGTCTTACTTGTCGTCGGCGTCCCGTTCGAGACGGGCGCGGGTCTCCTCCGGCGTCTCCGTCGTGGGGGCGGCGGGCTCGTCGACGATGCGGTCATCCACGCCGTCCACGGGCGCCTCAACGATAGCGTCCTTCGGCTCGACGATGCGGAGGATCGCCTGGCTGTGCACCTCGATGACGGTGCCCGGAGCGATCTCCACCAGGGCCGGCGCGTCCAGGTCGTCCGGGTCGAACGCCACGATCGTGCCGTAGATGCCGCCCTGCAGCAGGACCTTGGCGCCGGGAACCGTCTTGGTGGCCTTCTCCTCCTGCTCGGCCTTCATCTGCCTCGTCCGCTTGCGCGTGTTGAAGATCATGAAGATCAGGAGCACGGCCAGAAGGCCGAAGAGCACGAATTCCATGGGCATGGGGAAGCGCCTTTCTCAGGTGCACGCACCAGCCATTGGGCGCACAGAGGTATCGGGGGAAGCCTTCAGCGATTATAGGTCATCCAGCGTGAGCATCCCGTCGGGGTGCGCCAGCCCGAGGTGCGCATACGCCTCGGGTGTCGCGACCCGTCCGCGCGGCGTGCGCCCCAGGAATCCGATGCGGACGAGGTACGGCTCGACCACGCTCTCCACGGTCTCGGCCTCCTCGCCCACCGCGACCGCGAGGGTGCTGAGACCCACCGGTCCCCCGCGGAAACGCCGGACGAGCGCGTCGAGCACCGCTCGGTCCAGCCGGTCGAGACCGATCGCGTCGACGTCATAGAGCTCCAGCGCCGCCCGCACGTCGTGCAGCGTCGCCGCACCGTCGCCGTGCACCAGCGCGTAGTCGCGCACACGGCGCAGCAGGCGGTTGGCGATTCGGGGGGTTCCTCGAGATCGGCGCGCGATCTCGGAGAGGGCGTCGGTCGGGAGCCCGACCCCCAGCACCGACGCGGAACGCGCGATGACCTGCTCGAGCTCGCCCTCCTCGTAGAACTCGAGATGGCCGGTGAACCCGAAGCGGTCGCGGAGCGGATTGGGCAGCAGGCCCGAGCGCGTCGTCGCCCCGACCAGGGTGAACGGCGACAGCTCCAGGGGGATGCTCGTGGCGCCCGCACCCTTGCCCACCATGATGTCGATGCGGTAGTCCTCCATCGCGAGGTAGAGCATCTCCTCCGCGGAGCGGGCCATGCGATGGATCTCGTCGATGAACAGCACCTCGCCCGGCATCAGGCTCGACAGCAGAGCTGCGAGATCTCCCGCGTGCTGGATCGCGGGGCCGCTGGACATACGGAGCGGACGCTCGCTCTCGTGGGCGACGATCATCGCGAGCGTGGTCTTGCCGAGTCCCGGAGGACCCGCGAGCAGGATGTGATCGGCGGGTCGGGACTGCAGGCGCGCGGCCTCGAGCAGCAACTGGAGTTGGCCGCGCACCTTCTGCTGGCCCACGAAGTCGCCGAGGCTGGAGGGGCGCAGCGCGCCCTCGATCGCGAGCTCCGACTCGTCGGTGGGCTCGGTCGGGTCGAGCGGGTCAGACACGCGCCGATCCTCCCTGCGCCGGGCCGAGCAGGGCGAGCGTGCGCCTCAGCAGCGACGCGACCGACGCCCGCTCGGCTTCGGTCGCCGCGGCAGCGGTCTCGGTCGCCGCCTCGGCGGCCACCTTCTCCGACCACCCGAGACCCACGAGCGCGGCGGCGACCTGCGACAGGATGTCACTCCCCCCCGAGGCCTGCGTCGCGGCCGGGGCGGCAACGGCGTGCACCTTCCCCGCGAGCTGCACCACGATGAGCTTGGCCGTCTTGGGCCCGATGCCGGACACACGCCGGAACGGGGCGTCGTCCTCGGCGGTGACGGCCTCGGCGATCTGGTCCGTCGTCAGATGCGACAGCACGCCCAGCGCCGACTTCGGCCCCACGCCCGTCACGCTGAGCAGCAGCGTGAAGATCTCCAGCTCCGCCCGATCGGCGAAGCCGAAGAGCGAGAGGGCGTCCTCGCGCACGATCAGGCTCGTGTGCAGGCGCAGCTTCTCCCCCACCGTCGCCGTGTGCGCGACATCGGCGGGGACGGCGACCGCGAAGCCCACGCCACCCACGTCGATGACGACCTGGTCCGGCGTCGTGTGCAGCACGGTGCCGTGCAGAGAGGAGATCATCCTCCCAGCCTAGGAGGTCGCTCGCACATATGTTCGAGCGACACGCTCCGCGTCCGCCCAGGCCCGCTGCGCGGGGGTCAGTCCGCCCGC
>NZ_SSDO01000036.1:0-8561 GCF_004794395.1 Microbacterium sp. K41
GTGCGCGCTGGCGCACGCGCGGCCGGCGTCTGCTCGTGTCCGCCGGCGTGGTGGCCGTGGTCGCGGGGCTCCTGGTGCTCATCCCGCTCGGCCTGGCCCGCGACCCCGCGCCGGTCTGCATCGACCGCCCGGAGACCTTCCCCGCGGCGGGCATCCAGGGGTGGCGCGGCGAACAGCTGGAGAACGCGGCGACCATCATCCGCACGGCCTCCGCGCTCGGCTTCGGGCGCGACGGGCAGATCCTCGGCGTGATGACCGCGATGGGGGAGAGCAGCCTGCGCGCGATCGACTACGGCGACTGGGAGACCCGCGGCTGGACCAACCCCGACGGCTCGCGCACCACGAGCATCGGGCTGTTCCAGCAGCAGGACTGGTGGGGCAGCGTCGAGCAGCGGATGGACCCCGCGGCCTCGGCCACGCTGTTCTACGAGCGTCTCGGGCGGCTTCCGGAGTGGCAGTCGATGCCGGCGTCGCACGCGATCCACCGCGTGCAGATCAACACCGACCGCGAGTACTACGCCCGCTACCAGGAGGATGCGACGGCCGTGGTCGACGCTCTGTCCGGACCGTGCGAGTGACGGCGCGTTAGTCACGGCACCGTCCGGGCGCGTCCGACGGCGCCCCGCCTAAGCTGGGGGCGTGGCGCGGAGCATCTACATCACCTCGGCCGAAGGCCATACCGGGAAGTCGACGATCGCCCTCGGGGCGCTCGACGCCCTGATGCGCGTCTCCCCGCGCGTCGGCGTCTTCCGACCCATCGCGCGGTCGGTCGCCGAGCGCGACGAGATCCTCGAGCTGCTGCTCGCGCACGACGGCGTGCAGCTCGACTACGACGACTGCATCGGCGTGACCTACGACGACGTGCGCGCCGACCCCGACGCCGCGCTGGCGACCATCGTCGCGCGGTTCAAGGCGGTCGAGGCGCAGTGCGACGCGGTCGTGATCGTCGGCAGCGACTACACCGACGTCGCGAGCCCCGCGGAGCTCGGGTTCAACGCGCGCATCGCCGCGAACCTCGCCGCGCCCGTGCTGCTCGTGCTGAGCGGCCGCGACCAGCAGCGTCAGGCCGAGCAGCTGGGCACCACCACCGCCCGCACGCCGGCCGCCGTGGGGCAGATCGCTGCTCTCGCGCTGTCCGAGCTCGCCGCGGAACGGGCGGAGCTGTTCGCCGTGGCGGTCAACCGCGCCGACCCTGAGGCGCTGGAGCCGATCGTCGCCGCCGTTCGCGCCGTGCTTCCGGCCGACCGCACCCCGGTGTGGGCGATCCCGGAGGACCGCGCCCTCGTGGCGCCGTCCATCCGCGGCATCCTCGCCGCGATCGACGGCACGCTGCTCGCGGGCGACGAGGAGCGCCTGACCGCGGTCGCCCTGTCGATCGTCGTCGCCGGCATGTCGATGGTGAACGTGCTGCCGCGGATCACGGAGGAGGCCGTGGTGGTGATCCCCGCCGACCGCACGGAGGTCCTCCTGGCCGCCCTGCTCGCCGACTCCTCCGGGACCTTCCCGCGCATCGCCGGCATCGTGCTCAACGGGCCGTTCCCGCTGCCCGCGCCCATCCTGCAGCTTCTCGACGGGTTCGCGTCGTCCGTGCCGATCATCACGACCGACCTGGGCACCTACGACACGGCGGTGCGCGTGATGGGGACGCGCGGACGGATCACGGCCGATGCCCGCGGGCGCTACGAGCGGGCGCTCGGTCTCTTCCAGGCGCACGTCGACATCGCCGAGCTGACCGAGCAGCTCGGGCTCGCCGAGGCCCACGTGGTCACGCCGCTGATGTTCCAGTACGGCCTGATGGAGCGGGCGCGGGCCGACCGTCGCCGGATCGTGCTGCCGGAGGGCGACGACGACCGCATCCTCCGCGCGGCCGCGACGCTGCTCGCGCGAGACGTGGCCGACCTCACGATCCTGGGCGACGAGGCCGCCATCCGCGCGCGGGCCTCCGAGCTCGGCGTCGACATCGCCGACGCGCAGGTCCTCAGCCCCACCGACCCCGAGCTGGTGCAGCGGTTCGCGGAGGAGTACGCCCGGTTGCGCGCGCACAAGGGCATCACGCTGGAGCGGGCGGCCGACACGGTCACCGACGTGTCGTACTTCGGCACCATGATGGTGCACCTGGGTCTCGCCGACGGCATGGTGTCGGGGGCCGCGCACACGACAGCCCATACGATCCGCCCGTCGTTCGAGATCATCAAGACCAAGCCGGGGGTCGAGGTCGTGTCCAGCGTGTTCCTGATGGCGCTCGCCGACCGCGTCCTGGTGTACGGCGACTGTGCCGTGATCCCCGACCCCACGGCGGAGCAGCTGGCCGACATCGCGATCTCGTCGGCGACGACGGCGCGGCAGTTCGGGATCGACCCGCGCGTCGCGATGCTGTCGTACTCCACGGGGGAGTCCGGCAGCGGCGCCGACGTCGACAAGGTGCGCCAGGCCACGGCGCTCGTGCGGGAGCGCGCGCCGGAGCTGCCCGTGGAGGGCCCGATCCAGTACGACGCCGCCGCCGACGCCGCGGTCGCCAAGGCCAAGCTGCCCGACTCCGCGGTGGCCGGCCGCGCGACGGTCTTCGTGTTCCCCGACCTCAACACGGGCAACAACACCTACAAGGCCGTGCAGCGGTCGGCGGGAGCGGTCGCGATCGGTCCGGTGCTGCAGGGTCTCAACAGGCCGATCAACGACCTGTCGCGCGGGGCGCTCGTGGACGACATCGTCAACACGGTCGCGATCACCGCCATCCAGGCGCAGAGCGCAGAGGGGGAGCGGGCGTGAGCGCGATCCTGGTGATCAACAGCGGATCCTCCTCGCTGAAGTACAGCCTGATCGACGTCGAGCGGGAGGACGAGCTCGCGAGCGGGCTGATCGAGCGCATCGGCCAGGAGTCGAGCCCGGTGTCCCACACCGTCCGCCCGGTCGTGGCCGCCGACGCGGTGCCGACCATGCTCGACGCGACGTACCGCGAGGAGCGGCCGATCCCCGACCACGCGGCCGCGTTCGAGGTGATGCGCGAGCAGTTCGCGGCGCACGGGCCCTCCCTCGACGCGCACCCGCCGGTCGCCGTCGGGCATCGGGTGGTGCACGGCGGGGCGCGGTTCTACGCCCCCACGCTGATCGACGCCGACGTGGAGCGGCAGATCGGCGAGCTGGCCGTCCTCGCCCCGCTGCACAACCCCGCGAACCTCGCCGGGATCCGGGCCGCGCGTGCGGTGTTCGACGCCGTCCCGCACGTGGCGGTGTTCGACACGGCCTTCCACCAGACGCTTCCGCCCGCGGCCTACACCTACGCGATCGACGCGCAGCTCGCCGCCGAGCACCGGGTGCGCCGTTACGGGTTCCACGGCACGAGCCACCAGTACGTGAGCGAGGCCGCGGCCCGCTTCCTCGACCGACCGCTGGGCGAGCTGCGCCAGCTGGTGTTCCACCTCGGCAACGGGGCCTCGGTCACCGCGATCGACGGCGGTCGCTCGGTCGAGACGTCGATGGGGCTCACGCCGCTGGAGGGGCTCGTCATGGGCACGCGGTCGGGCGACCTCGACCCCGCGGCACTCGTGCATCTGTCGCGACGCGCGGGGTACACGATCGACGACCTCGACACGCTGCTGAACACCCGCAGCGGACTCGCGGGGCTGGCGGGGCGCAGCGACATGCGCGACATCCTCGCCGGGGTCGCGGAGGGCGACGAGGCGGCGGTGCTGGCCTTCGACGTGTACGTGCACCGGCTCCGCGCCTATGCGGGGGCGTACATCGCGCAGCTCGGCGGGGTCGACGTGATCTCCTTCACGGCGGGCGTCGGCGAGAACGCGGCCCCGGTGCGGGCGGCGGCCCTGGCGACCCTGGGCTTCGCGGGCGTCGAGCTCGACCAGGAGCGCAACACCGCTAGAGAGCGCGGGATCCGGGTGATCTCGACCGACGCGTCGCGCGTGACGGTGCTGGTGGTGCCGACCGACGAGGAGCTCCAGATCGCCAGGCAGACGGCCGAGCTGCTCTGATCGCGGCTGCGGGGTTACCCCGTGCGTGCCGCCCGCATTACGCTGGCACAGTGGCACGGAGAGGTGCCGATCCGTCCCTCGCCCTTCTCCTGGAGGCCCTGTGCCAGAAGCGCTGCCCGACCTGCTCCTCGCCGATGGAGTGCTGTTCGATCTCGATGGCGTGCTCACGCCGACCGCCGAGGTGCATATGAGGGCGTGGAAGGCCGTCTTCGACGACGTGTTCGCGCGCTGGGGCATCACCCCGCCGTACACCGACGAGGACTACTTCGCGTATGTCGACGGCAAGAAGCGCTACGACGGAGTCGCGAGCCTGCTGCGCAGCCGCAACGTCGAGGTGCCGTGGGGATCGGTCGACGACGAGCCCTCGGCCGAGACCGTGTGCGGGATCGGCAACCGCAAGAACGCCGCCTTCGCGGCGTCGCTGCGCGGGCAGGGCATCGCCCCGTTCCCCGGCTCGCTCGCTCTGGTCGAGCGGCTGCACGCGGCCGGTGTGCCGATGGGCGTCGTGTCGAGCTCGAAGAACGCCGAGGAGGTGCTCGCCGCCGCCGGCATCCGCTCGTTCTTCCGCGTCGTGGTCGATGGCGTGGTCGCGGAGCACGACGGCCTGGCCTCCAAGCCCGCGCCGGACATGTTCGCGGCGGGTGCCGTCCGCCTGGGCGTCGACCCCGCCCGCAGCGTCGCGGTCGAGGACGCCACGTCCGGTGCCGCGTCCGCCGCCGCCGCCGGCTATGCGACCGTGATCGGCGTGGACCGCGGCACCGGTGCCGACGCGCTGCGCGCCGCCGGCGCCACGCACGTGGTCGACGACCTCGCCGCCCTGCTTCCCGACACCCGCACCGACATCCCGGAGACCGCATGATCGACCGCGACCGCTTCCCCGTCGACCCGTGGCGTCTGATCGAGACGCACTACTCGGAGGAGGGTGTCGGCGAGACGCTGTTCTCGGTCGGCAACGGCTACCTCGGCCTGCGCGGCAACCACATCGAGGGCCGCGGTGCGCACGAGCACGGCACCTTCATCAACGGTCTGCACGAGACCTGGCCGATCCGCCACGCCGAGCAGGCCTACGGCTTCGCCGAGGTGGGGCAGACCATCGTGAACGCGCCGGACGCCAAGGTGATGCGGCTGTACGTCGACGACGAGCCGATCTCGCTCGACGACGCCGACGTGCGCGAGTACGCCCGCACGCTCGACATGCGCACGGGCGTGCTGGAGCGTCGCGTGGTGTGGGAGACGCCGTCGGGCAAGCGGGTCCGCATGCGGGATCAGCGGCTGGTGAGCTTCGAGGAGCGTCACCTCGCGGTGCTGCGCCTGGAGGTCGTGGTGGAGAACGCGGATGCGCCCGTCACGATCAGCTGCCAGCTGCTGAACCGCCAGGACGGCGCCGGCGTGTACGCGGGGACGCCGATCGGAGCCAAGAGCGGCGCGGGCTTCGACCCGCGCAAGGCGGAGCGCATCGCCGACCGGGTGCTGGAGCCCGCGGAGCACTGGCAGGACGGGCTGCGCTCGGCGCTGTCGTACCGGGTCGCGGCGTCGGGCATGACCGTCGCGGTGGTGGCCGACCACATCGTCGAGACCGAGAACCAGTACAACGCCAGGACTCTGTGCGAGCCGGACATCGCGAAGAACGTGTTCCGGGTGCAGGCCAAGGCGGGCGTGCCGATCACCATCACGAAGCTCGTCAGCTACCACACCTCGCGGGGTGTGCCGACGCGGGAGCTGGTCGACCGGTGCCGTCGTTCGCTCGACCGCGCGACCGATGAGGGCGTGGAATCGGTGTTCCGGCGGCAGCGCGAGTGGCTCGACGCGTTCTGGGAGCGCAGCGACGTGCAGATCGGCGGGCGTGACGACCTGCAGCAGGCCACGCGCTGGTGCCTGTTCCAGCTCGCGCAGGCTTCGGCGCGCGCGGACGGGGCCGGCGTCCCGGCGAAGGGCCTCACGGGCTCGGGCTACAGCGGCCACTACTTCTGGGACACCGAGATCTACGTGCTCCCGTTCCTGACCTACACGACCCCGCGGTGGGCGTACAACGCGCTGCGCGCCAGGGTGAAGATGCTTCCCGCCGCCCGTCGGCGGGCGGCGCAGCTCAACGAGGCGGGCGCGCTGTTCCCGTGGCGCACGATCAACGGTGAGGAGGCGTCGGCGTACTACGCGGCCGGCACGGCGCAGTACCACATCAACGCCGACATCAGTTTCGCGCTGGGCAAGTACGTGCGCGCGACGGGCGACGAGGCGTTCCTGCGCCGCGAGGGTGCCGACATCGCGATCGAGACGGCGCGGCTGTGGGCGACGCTCGGATTCTGGCGCGGTGCGCGGCTGGTCGAGCAGTCGGACGCGGGTGACGGCCTGCAGACGTTCCACATCCACGGCGTCACGGGGCCGGACGAGTACACGACGGTCGTGAACGACAACCTGTATACGAACGTCATGGCGCGCTACAACCTCCGCTACGCGGCCAAGGTGGTGCGCGAGATCCGCGACAGCTACCCCGAGGACTACGCGGCACTGGTCGAGCGCACGGGGCTGGGGCCGGGCGAGGCGGAGTCGTGGGAGCGGGCGGCCGAGGCCATGTACATCCCGTACAGCGAGAGCCTGGGCATCCACCCGCAGGACTCGCTGTTCCTGGAGCGCGAGGTGTGGGATCTGGCGAACACGCCGGCGGATCAGCGGCCGCTGCTGCTGCACTTCCACCCGCTGGTCATCTACCGGTTCCAGGTGCTGAAGCAGGCCGACGTGGTGCTGGCGCTGTTCCTGCAGGGCAACCACTTCACGCCGGAGGAGAAGAAGGCCGACTTCGACTACTACGACCCGCTGACCACGGGCGACTCGACGCTGTCGGCCGTGGTGCAGTCGATCCTGGCCGCGGAGGTGGGTTACCAGGACCTGGCGCAGAAGTACTTCGAGCAGTCGCTGTTCGTCGACCTGCACGACCTGCACCACAATGCGTCGGACGGCGTGCACGTGGCCTCGGCCGGCGGGGTGTGGACGGCGCTGGTGTGCGGCTTCGGCGGCATGCGCGACTACGCGGGCGACCTGAGCTTCGACCCGCGGCTCCCGGCGGGGTGGCCGTCGCTGTCGTTCCCGCTGCAGTGGCAGGGGTCGGCGCTCACCGTGACGGTCACGCGCGAGGAGCTGCGGGTCGAGGTGCGCAGCGGCCCTCCGGTGCCCTTCAGCGTGCGTGACACCGCGTACTTCGCGACGCTGGAGGACCCGGCGGTGGTGCGGCTGGCCGACCAGGGGCCCGTGATCGCCGGGCGGCCGACGCTGCGGGAGTTCGCCGATGCGCGGCGCGACGACGGCACGCGCCTGTCGGCCTCGGTGCCGGTGATCACGACCGCGATTCCGGTCGTCGAGCCGATCGACTGAGCCGGGCCGCGCCTCCTCCGTCGAGGAGGGGGCGCGACCCGCCGAACGTCGGTGGCACGCCGTAGGCTGGGGTGGTGACCACAGCCCTCTACCGCCGCTACCGCCCCGAGACGTTCGGCGAGATGATCGGGCAGTCGCAGGTGACCGATCCGCTCATGACGGCGCTGCGCGGAGACCGCGTGGGTCACGCCTACCTCTTCTCCGGTCCCCGCGGCTGCGGCAAGACCACGTCGGCCCGCATCCTGGCGCGCTGCCTGAACTGCGCCGAGGGCCCGACCGACACCCCGTGCGGCACGTGCCCGAGCTGCGTGGAGCTGTCCCGCGCGGGCGGCGGGTCGCTCGACGTGGTGGAGATCGACGCGGCCAGCCACAACGGCGTCGACGATGCCCGCGACCTGCGCGAACGGGCGACCTTCGCCCCGAGCCGTGACCGCTACAAGATCTTCATCCTCGACGAGGCGCACATGGTCACGCCGCAGGGGTTCAATGCGCTCCTGAAGCTGGTGGAGGAGCCGCCGGAGCACGTGAAGTTCATCTTCGCGACCACCGAGCCCGAGAAGGTCCTCGGCACCATCCGCTCGCGCACGCACCACTACCCGTTCCGGCTCGTGCCGCCCGCCGCGATGCTCGAGTACGTCGAGAAGCTGTGCGCCGAGGAGGGCGTGGTCGTCGAGCAGGGCGTGCTGCCGCTCGTCGTGCGTGCGGGCGGCGGCAGCCCCCGCGACACGCTGTCGCTGCTCGACCAGCTGATCGCCGGGTCCGACTCCCCGGCCGGGTCGGAGACGGTCACCGTGGGCTACGCGCGCGCCGTGGCGCTGCTCGGCTACACGCACGGGGCGCTGCTCGACGAGATCGTCGATGCGCTCGCCGCGGGCGATGCCGCCGCGGCCTTCCCCGCGATCGACCGCGTGGTGCAGACCGGGCAGGATCCGCGGCGCTTCGTCGACGACCTGCTCGAACGCCTGCGCGACCTGATCGTGATCGCCGCCGTGGGCTCGGGGGCGTCCGCGGTGCTGCGCGGCATCGCGGAGGACGAGCTCGACCGCATGCGCCGCCAGGCCGAGGCGTTCGGGGCGCTCCGGCTCTCGCGCACGGCCGACGTCGTGAGCGCGGCCCTCGACGACATGTCCGGCGCCACGTCGCCCCGCCTCCACCTCGAGCTGATGGTCGCGAGAGTGCTGGCGGAGGCCTCGGGCGAGATCGGAAGAGCAC
>NZ_SSDO01000362.1:0-24922 GCF_004794395.1 Microbacterium sp. K41
CAGTTGCGCCAAGGCGACCGCCTTCGACACTTGGTCGATGATGACGGCCGCCCCGCCGACGGCGGCGAGCCCGACGGAGAGCGTCGCGCCGACGACGAGCACGCCGGCGGCCAGCACAGTCCCCGCCATCACCGACCCCCGTCGAGAGCGCAGCTCGCGGCGCGTAGCGGGAGGCGCATCAGCGGTCCCACGGTGAGGTCGAGCGTCGCCGTCGCACAGACGAGATCGTCGACGGCGGCGAACGTCACCCTGGCGTCGGGAAGCGCCCGCCGCACCACAGCCGCGGCCGCGGCGTCGCCCTCGCCCCGCCCCAGCAGACGGGCGGCGTCCGCCGTCGCATCTTGGAGCGCGACCTGTCGTGACGATGCGGCGAGCGCCCCGACGCCGAGAAGAAGCACGAGCACGACGGCCGGCAGGGCGAGCGCCAGTTCCGCCGCCACCGCGCCGCGCTCGCCCAGCGGCCTGCTCATGACACCGTGAGCGCGCGCCGCACGAGATCGGTGAGGATGCCGCGCACCTCGTCCGACCTCATGATGACGACGAGCAGTCCTGCGAACGCGACCGCGGCCACCGTCGCAGGAAACGAGCATAATTAGATGAATGGCACAGGAAACGGTCCGCGCGGCGCTGTACGTCCGGCAGAGCGACCGGGTAGAAGCGGGCATCGAACAACAGATCGAAGTGCTGGAGGACAAGGCCAGCCGAGAGCACTGGATCGTGGCGGACGTCTACAGCGACAACAACACGAGCGCGAGCAAGACTCGGGGGGCGGGTACTGATTGGGCGCGCATGCTCGAAGACATCGATGCAGGGAAGATTGATCTTGTCGTGGCCGTCACTGCGGCACGACTCCTACGCCGTCGAGTAGACGTCATCGAGTTGGCCAAGCCGAAGCGCGATGTACGCGTCGTCACCGTCCGCGACGGTATCGACACGAGCACGATGGGCGGGCGCATCATGCTCGACGTGCTCACCGGCATGGCTGAGGAGGAGATCACCGAGAAGGACGCGCGTGCTGTCCCCTACCGAGCGAAGCGGCGCAGTGCGGGTCATCCACCTTCCGGCCTGGTGCCGTTCGGTTACTCGTGGGTGCCCGCCGACCGGAAAGATCCGGACTGGCGGAACCGCACCCGTTACGTCATCGTGCCAAGCGAGGCCGAGATCGTTCGCTACATGTCTGCGGAGTTGCTCGGCGGGGCCAAACTCGGTGCCATCGTTGCCGCGATGAATGAGATGGGATGGAAGACGCGCGAGGGAGCCCGCTGGACCTCCAGTACAGTCCGGCGCATTCTCATCTCTCCCTTCCATGCGGCCATGCTGCCGCCTGCCATGCCGGAGGGCGTGAAGTACTCGGCGGACCGGTTCGGATGGTCTGAATGCACGCCCGGGGCCTGGGACGCGATCCTGCCGGAGGACGCCGTCATCGCTGCGCGGTCCAAACTGCTGGATGACACGCGGCGCACCCACGACGGAGACACCAGGGCGAAGTGGCTGCTCTCCACCATCGGGCGCTGCGGCGCTTGCGGTGGTCCTCTGCGTATGGCCACCACCAAGACGGTCAACCCAGTGCGCGGGTACCGCTGCACCAAGGGTTGCTTCCAGCGCCCAGCGAGCCTAATCGAGGACTACGTCACTAACGCCGTAGTCGGCGTTCTCAGTGCCCCTGGATTGCTCTCCTGGGTAGATGACGGCGGGCACGACATCGACGCGCTCAGGCTTCGCAGAGAGGCGATAGCGGCACGACGAGCTGAAGCGGAGGCGCTCTACCGCTCGCGCAGGCTGAGCGCCGAAGGCTTTGCCGACGAAGTCGATGAGCTGGATGTTGAGGCTGACGAAGTGGAACGGGATCTCGCGGATGCGCTGAGGTCAAACCCTCTCGCTCAGTTCGTCACCGGCGACGACATCCGCACCATCTGGGACGGGCTCAGCATGGGTCGGCGACGTGCGGTCCTCAGCGCGCTCGTGCACGACGTCCAGGTGCTTCCCGTGGGCAAGGGACGGCGGCTGCGCACGGTCGAGGAGATCGACGGGACGGTCACCCTCGGATGGCGACGAGTCGAGCGTCGCCGGAGCCTGGAGACAGGCCAGGCGACGAGGACACCGAAGGTTGCACAGGAGGCGCAGGACGCCATCGCTGCCGCTCTCAGCGGCCAGGAGTAGGTCGCGGTGATCCAGACCGCACAGAAGGGACTGGATCACCGACGCCAGTCAGTCGTCGTCGCTCTCGCCTGCCAGGTCTTCGAGGACCTCGAACGGCGATTCGACGTCTCCGCGCCACGCCTCGATGCCCTCCCGGATCGCGAGGACGGCCACCACGAGCGCGGCGACAGAGTCGGCCCACCACCAACCGAACAAGGTGTTCAAGATAAGTCCGATGAAGACGGCACCGGACAGGTAGATGCACAGAATGAGCTGCTTGGCATCGGCCATCACGCTCTTGGAGTCCAGCTCTCGCCCTGTGCGCACTTCGAACCACGCGAGCAACGGCATGACAATGAGGCTCAGGGCGGTGATGCCGAGGCCCAGCGGGCTGTGCTCGGGGCCTTCCTGGCTGATGAGGCTCATCACCGCATCCACGGTGACGTAGGCCGCGAGCGCGAAGAAGGCCAGACCGATGACCCGAACGGTCACCTTCTCCCAGCGCTCCGGGTCCTTCCTGGTGAACTGCCACGCGATGGCTGCGGCGGACAGAACCTCGACCACAGAGTCGAGCCCAAACCCGATGAGGGCCGCGGAAGATGCGAGCGTGCCCGCCCAGATCGCGACGATGGCCTCGATGACGTTGTACGAGATCGTGAAGCCCACGATGAACCGCACACGGCGGTGCAGGGTGGTCCGCCGTGCGGCTGTCAGCTCGGCGCTCATGCGCTCTCCTCCGCTCCACAGCAACCGGCCACCGTGCACGACGAATCGACGCACGGAGCGCTCTCGTCAACGGCGAGAGTCACATCGACCAAGGCCACCAGGGCGGCGGTCAGGTGCGGGTCTGCGATCTCGTACCGCGTCTGGCGTCCCTCCGGCTCCGCCACCACGATCCCGCAGTCTCTGAGACAGGTCAGGTGGTTGGAGACGTTGGAGCGGGACAGCTCCAGTGCGCGGGAAAGTTCTGCCGGGTAGCTCGGGGCCTCCAGCAATGACATGAGGATTCTGGATCGCGTCGGATCTGCCATCGCTCGGCCAAGCCGATTCATGACATCGAGTCGAGTAGTAATAGTCAGCACTCGATGACTATACAGTGAGCGCTGTACTGAGTGCCAGTTTGGTCGCCCTTCAAGAGAGCCTGGTAGCCCTACATTGCGGGCAGGCCCACCACTCGCCGCGGTCAGACTGCTGCGGCACCATCGTGGCCACGCACTCGGGGCACCGCGGGCTCATCCCGTCGAAGTCGTCACCCTGGGACATCGGGATGTCCGGATCGATGGGCGGCAGGATCATGCAGTGACACTCGGCAGGATACGGCGGTTTCGGCGGACCTCGTCAGCGTCCACGAACCTCCACACGAGAACGACGTCAGGGCGACTCAGAGAGTACCGCTCGCCGACCAGAACGCCGAGTGAGTCCCCTGCGTAGATCGTCAGCGGGAACTCTTGACGGAACCTCAACAAGCCCGCCTTCTTGGCGGGGTCGGCCTCCACCGCCGTCACGACGACATCGCGCGTCGAGGTGTTGCGAATAGTGAACAGATCGCCGCTGTCGTGCTGGGCGTCGTCCCACGGAGGCGCATCGTCGTCGCGCCTGATCCGTCGCTCAGCTCGGCGTGCACGTAGTTCTCCGAGAATGCCGAAGAGGAGACCGACGAGGCCGATCAGCCACGGAACCCAGTCCCACACCGCTGCGCCGATCTTCTCCCAGTCCATGGGCTACTCGACGGTGAGGTCGTCGTGGCGGGGGCCGTAGTCCGGGGGCTCGCCGTTTTCGCCCCCGACCGGCTTGCCGTCCGGACGCTTCAGGGGAACGTGACAGGTCTCGCAGACGATCCAGTCGCCATCTCCACGCGGCACGTGATACCCACGGGTCAGGCACTTTTCGGCATTGGCATCGCTCTTCTCTCGGAAGCCCATAACCATGCTGATCGTCTCGTCGTCTTGGACGAAGTAGCCGCCCTCGCGGCGGACCCACACGCCCGCTAGTTCAAGCTCCGCTGCCGTCAGCGTCGTCTCCGCGGGGATCGCCTCCAGGTAGTCGTCGGAGACGAATCCCGGCACGCCACGCTGGAAACTCTCGATGATCGCGAACGTGTGCAGTTGAAACGCGGGCATGCTCAGCGGGGGAAGCTCGCCCGCTTGGATGAAGTTCTCGTGCTCGTCATCGTCGCTCATACGCTCAGCCTGGCAGATTCCCCCGACCGTAGCGCGAGAAGATCGGCTAGTCGGCCAAGGCTCGGTAGACCGATGCGCGGCTGATGCCAGTCAGCTTCACGATCTCGGCCACCGTCCGTCCCTTGGCCTTGTGCTGCCGAATTTTCCTGACGTTCTCCGCGGTCATTGCCGTAATTGGTCGTCCCGCGATCTGCTCGCCATCCTTGGCGCGGGCCGCACGAGCTGCGCGAGCCTCTGCGACGCGCTCGGCGTTCATCGACCTCTCCCACTCCGCCACATGCGTCATGACCGCCCGCACGAGCTTGCCCGTAGCGCCGCTGAAGTCCTCGCCCGGCTTCAGGCTCTTGACGATGATGCCGCGCTCTTCGAGGTCGGCCAGGGTCGAAAGCACGTGCAGGGCGGAGCGGCCTAGCCGGTCCATGCTCGCGACGGTGATCGTGTCGCCCGAGCGAACTCGGGACAAAAGGTCATCCAGGCCGGGGCGAGACTGCCGTGCGCCGCTGATCCTGTCGCGGAAGATGTCGGCGTCATCAATGCCCGCGCCGAGCAGTGCGTCGATCTGACGGTCGTTGGTCTGCGATGTAGTCGAGACTCTTGCGTAGCCGAAGCTCTTCGAGGTGGTCATGTCTCAACTGTAAACCGTACGGGGTATCTGAGACAAGTAGCAGAGACAGTTTTTGGTCACTGTTTCGAGCCGATCTCATCCTCGAATCTGGTCTTCCGCGGATCGTCTCGAATCCTTGGAATTGAGACACGGCGCTGCACGGCGTCCTGGCTCAGTTCGACTCGATCAAGATCGAGCGTCGCCTCGCAGGGTCGTCTGGATCGTCAACGCGACCGTCTCGCGCGCGACACCGAAGTGCTCCGCCAACTGCTGATGCGTCCATCCACCTCGCCATAGCTGGATCAGCTCACGATCCTGGTCCACGGTGAGGCGGCGGCGTCCTCTAGCGCTTTCCACTCCCTGCCGTCTGAGTACCGAGTGCAGGGTTCGCGGCGCGATGCCAAAGAGATCGGCGACGGACGCGACGCCGTATCCTGCGCTCCGAAGCGTCGCCGCCATTGCTTCACGCTCGGGACTCAGCGCACGCGGCTTCCCAGGACCGCGTGCGGCGGTCACGGTTCCCCACCGAAGAGTGAGCGTGCGTGGTTGGTCTCGACGTTGGACATCGGCGCTTCCAGTACCCGCCCCTGACGCTCGACCAGCCGGACGACGCGCCCTGAGCGTTCATGCACGAGCGTGTAATCGGGGAGAACGAGAACATCAGCGTCTAGGGGAACGCCGGTGGTCATCGTGCCGCCCACGCTGACGACCCGCACTCCGTTGATCGACGGCTCCACGAAGGCGCTCATCGTGCACCCCTTGGGAACCGCCAGGCCACGATGTCCGAAACGAGATCCGCTGAGAGCCCGTGCAGCTCTCGTAGTTCTCCGTCCGCGTTGAGGGTCAGCACATGCAACCGCTTCGCGGAGTCAACCACGTAGATCGTGTCCTTGCCCTTCGAGGAGCTGAAGGCGATGCTCCAGTCCGCGGGAAGGCGAACCCTCGTCCCGTCGATGAACACGGAGATCGTGGTGGTGGATGCGGGGACGCGCGGAGGATCTCCCAGAGTGACGCCCTGCATGTTCGCCAGGTGCGCCTGGATGCGCGGAGTCGGCTTCCGCGGAGGGAACGACATCACCGGGGGTGGCGCGTCCCAGTCGTCCCCGGGTGGCTGCTGGGCTTGCTGCGGGGCGGAGTACGCCTCTGGGTGCGCGACCCACGGAGCACGAGGGTGGATCTTGCGGCCTGCGCGGCTGGTCATGGTGATACCTCGGGATCAAGTGTGTGCAGCGGTGACCTGCGAGAAGGTTTCCAGGGTCATGCAGACGAGCGAGTCGCCCAGGGGACGCTCGCGGCGGTGCTGCACGAGAGCAACGAGCTGATCCTCATCGGCCTCGGCGTGCGCGCTGTCGAGGTCGCCACCGATCCGGAACGTCGCCCTGCTGGAGGTAGCGAGGTGCCAGCCCTCGACGCCACGCACGTCGGAGCTGCTCTCCCCGATGGCATCGGAGATCTTCCGGCGCATGGGGCGAGCCTCGGCATCATCGTGGCCGCTGATCGCGAGGTACAGCGCCGTGGCCTCGCGGAACCGGAGGGCGTCCGTCAGATTCCGATTTCGACCGGTCACGACGTGCCCCCACGAAGATTCGGCGTGCCCGCCCCCGCGCTCGCCGCGATGGCCGCCTGCTGCGCCTCGTACGCCACGTCGCCCCTGTACACCGCGTGCACCGTGCTCGTGGTCGGCGGAGCACCGTAGACCTCCTTCACGCGCTGGAGAGCCTCTGCGCGGCGGTTCGGGTCGGTCTCTGCCCACGCCGCCCTCCGCGCGATCTCTCTCTGCTCGGACCATGCCGTGTCGCCATACTCCCAGGGCTGCATCTCCGCGGGCGGCTCACCCGGGGCAAGGTGGACTCGACCCCACCGCGCGACCTGGCGATCTGGATCGTGCACGAGGGCAGTCCAACCTGGGTTGCCGTTGCGGTCCACGTCGGCTGCGATCATCTCCTCGGTGACGACGACGCGGTCGCCGCGGGTGAGGGCAAGCGAGGGAAGTCCACCCCAGAGCGACGTGGTGCGCGGGAGCAGCATGCCGGTCGCCGTAGCGTGCACGACATCACCGGCCTTCACCAGAAGCACGCTCTCGACGTCGGAGACCTGAGACGCCTCACGCACGGCTGCGGCCTCTCGCGCCTCTCGGAGACGCCGGACACCTGCGGGTTCAGGCGCTGCTGCCGCACCCAGCTCGTCGGTCAGCTCGGCCAGTCGTGCAGCCTTGTCGATGTTGTCGCTCATGATGCGACTCCTTTCATTTCTGGATCTGAGGGAAGCTCGGCCCGTATGCCGTCTGCCAGCTCGGTGAGCCCTTCGGCGTCGAGCGCATCAGCAACGAGAGAGGCCAGCTCTGGGGATGCATCGAGAGCGGTGTCCAGGGCTCTCGCGAGCTGCGAGACCTTGGTCCGGTCGGCTGCGACGCTGTCGTGGTTGATCTGGAATCGGTCAGCCAGTGAGTCGAGGGCACGGCGTTCGGCTTCGCCGAGTCGGGCTCCCAACTGGGAGTTGCCAGCGGCGTACGCCGTCGTTCGGGCGGCACGAGCATCGTTAGCGATCTCCGCGAGGCGCTCCACGAGGGCGACCGGCCTGGTCTCCGGAGTCGAGGTGAGGACCTCCTGCAACGCGGGCCGGAGATGCCACTTCAGATGCCGGTACAGAGAATCGCGAGACACCTCGAACTGTCGCGCCAGTTGCGCAATCGGCAGATGCGCCACGAGACCAGCATCGATGTCTCCGACGTGCTGGTGGCTGCACACGGTGCACGATCTGCCGTACAAGGTGACGTTGCTCTGTGGTGCTGGCATGAAAGAACCCTCCATATTCAATATCGACCGGTTCAGCCAATTCCCAGACTCAGCGCTGCATGACGTCTTGGCTCGGCAGGGTCACGAGGGCTTGCAGATGCCCGCCGTTCGCCACAACTGCCTGCCGTAGGTCGCACCCTCGACCTCGTGGAGGAGATCCAGGGCGTCGGCGTCTCCGCGCGTGTAAGCGTCCATGGTGAGACTGGAGAGCGTGGCACTGCCGTCCGCCTTGGGCTTCGTCAGCACGTGCTGCTTGGTCACGTAGCGCACGGCGACGTCGATCTGCTCCACGGGGACGAGGCGGACGTGCTGGCCCATGGTCGAGGCGCTGATGCCCAGCCTGTTGGCTGCTGCGAGGTACCGGTCGCGGAGGGTTAGCGCGAATGCGCGAGCCTCGGTCCGGGTCATTCGATTCTGGAAACAGAGAAGAACGTGTCCGTGCGGATGCCAGCCGCCGACAGGGCGCTCGATCTCGATCACCCTGGCGTACCCGTCCACCTTGGACGACAGCCATCCTGAGGCGTTGACCGCCGTCATCAGCTTCGTGAGATCTCGGAGCATCGGCCCGAGCGCCCTATCGGGCGAGGAGGCGATGGTGTACGTCCACAACAAGGCGTACCTGACTCTGCTGGAGTCGAGAGCATCGAGGAGCTGTCTGCGCTGACGCCGGGCTCGGCGGGCACTGCATCGGTCGCAGAGCGACCCCTTGCAGGTCATGCCGCGTCGGCACTGCGCGATGCTCCGTCGAGTCGTCAGAGCCCGCTGCGCCGCGTTCCTCGCGTACTTGGCCTCTGAGCCGAAAAACACGCCATCTGTTGAGGAATAGATAGAGGAGCGCAGACCCAGGCGGACGGCGTTGGCCTCGCAGATCTCGATACGGCGAGGATGGCGACGGTGGGCGTCGGCTAGTACTGTAGACATCGGAAATCAACCTTCAGCCGCTCTCGTCTTGGTAGGACGCGGGCGGCTTTCCATTTGCCAGCCCGGGCGGCACTCAGCGCCGAGAGTACCCTCTCGGACGCCCCCTGTCTATTTAGTGTTTATACGCGCTAACCAGGGATTCCTTCGTGCCGCATACGCTCTAACCTGTCCACAGGGTTATCCCCAGCTTTGATGCGTAGAAGTGTCATTTGGCTGTGACAGTGGCCATGGTGGTGATGGCGTACTCGGCCGTCGCCGCTCCCGTGTCGTCGCCGAACAGGGCGGCTGCACGACGGCGGTCGAGTCGGGGAATGGTGTTCATATTCTTCCTTCTTCCTCTTTATTGGGTGGTTCGAGCGACTCACGCAGGAATGGACGTGGAGGCGAGCACGCTGAGCATCAGCGGAGCCACCCCCAGCAGGAGGAACGCCGGCAGAGTGCAGACGCCGAGCGGCACGAGGAGTCGCGTCGAGAGCACTGCCGCGCGGAGGCGCCCCTGCACGCGCGCTGCATGTCGGTCCTGCGCCGCGGAGGCACGCAGCAGCTCGACGGCGGGAACGCCCGCCGTCCGGGACAGCTCCAGGACCCGGCGCACGCTCTCCTCCCCTCCTCGGTCCACGACCGCCGCATCTGCCACGAGCCGGAGTGCACGGTCGATCGGGGCGCCCCCGCGAAGGGCGACCGCGACGAGCTCGGCGGCGATCCCCGGCGTCCCCGACGCGGGCTGCGCACGGCGGAGCAGCCGTCGCGTCCACATGCGAGCCGCTCCGACCAGCAGCAGCCCGGCGACGGCGCAGGTCGCCCCGGCGGGTGTGCCGAGGAGCACCCCGATCGTGTCGAAGCCGAGGCCGACGCCGAGGAGCAGTCCCGCGAGGGGCATCCACAGCAGCAGTCGCGCCGTTCCGGCGGGCTCAGCCAGCGCGACGCGGACATCGTCGGCGGCGGCGGCCGCGTCGCGCAACGACCCGGCGATCGTGCGGAGGACCTCCGCGAGGGGCGCGCCCACGACGGTGGCGATCTCCCAGGCCGCGGCCAGCTCCCGCCAGCGACCGCCGGCCGCATCGATCGCAGTGACGAGCGGTGTTCCGTCGTCGACGCGCGCGAGGACCGCGATCGCATTCGGGTCGCCCGTCCCGGCGAGATGGCGCCACGCCACGAGCGGCGCTGCACCTGCCTGCAGCAGCACGGCCAGCGTCTGCACGGAGTGCGCCAGGTCGACCTCGGGCGCGGACTGCGTCGCGCGACGCCTCCTGTTCACCATGGTCGGACCTCCTCGATGCCCAGCCGATCGCTCTCCAGCACGAGTCGCCCGACGTGGGCGATGCGCCGCGTTCCGTCGGACCCCCGGTGCAGGTGGAGGACGACGGTGAACGCGCTCACGGCCTGACGAGCGAGCGCCACGGGGTCCATTCCGGCAAGCGCGCCGAGCGCCTCGAGCCGCGCGGGCACGTCCGCGACACCGCTCGCGTGCATCGTGCCGGCGCCACCATCGTGGCCGGTGTTGAGGGCGGTGAGGAGTTCCCGTACCTCCTCGCCGCGGCACTCGCCGACCACCAGCCGATCGGGGCGCATGCGCAACGACTCGCGGACGAGCCGGGCGAGTCCGATGCCGCCCGCGCCCTCGAGGTTCGCCTGGCGCACCTCGAGGGCGACGTGGTGCGGGTGCCGTGGCCGCAGCTCCGCCACGTCTTCGATCGTCACGATGCGCTCACCCGGCGGTACCGACGACAGCAGCGCCGACAGCAGCGTCGTCTTCCCCGTACCCGTCCCGCCCGTGATCAAGAGGTTCGCCCGTTCCGCGACGAGCTTGTCGAGCCAGACGTGCTGCTGCGCATCGATCGTGCCCAGTGTGGCGAGGGCGTCGAGGTCGGCCGCATGGACCCGCGGGATCCGGATGGACAGCGCCGTGCCGGTCGTGGAGACGGGGGCGAGCACGGCGTGCACCCGCACGCCCGAGCCGAGGCGCACGTCCACGCACGGCGCCTGGTCGTCGAGGTGCCGGCCGCCGAGCGCGACGAGCGCGACCGCGAGGTCGCGTACCTCCCGCTCGGTCGCTCGCCACGACGGAACGGGCTGCGCGCCGCTGCCGCGGTCGAGGAAGAGTCCGTCTGCCCCGTTGACGAAGACGTCGGTGACGGTGTCGTCCACATGGGGGGCCAGCGGCGCGAATGCGGGTTCCGCGAGGAGCACGGCATGGGGAGGGGCGGTGACCGCATTCCCCGCTGCCGCGTCTTTCGACCGGATGACGAATCGTTCAGGCATGCGGCGAGAGTAGGCACGGCGGGCGAGGCGTGCCGCCGCAGGGCGACTCCGGCATCGGCGTCTGTGCACAAGGCCTCAGCCCGGCTGCCCGTGGAGAACTCGGGGCCGCGGGCCGGCAACGGAGAGGACCCGGGCAGAGGGAGCGCTCCCAAAGAGATGGGCGGCATCTCACGGGGGGAATGAGATGCCGCCCACGGCGCCGCGCGATCGGGGGAATCGGGCGCGCCAAGGCCGGAATGAGATTTCGGCTGTCGTCGAGTGTACGCAAGGCGACCGTCCTGACAAAACCAGCGCCACTACCGACTTTCGGCAGTACTCGAGGGCGTGGCACGCCGATAGATTCGCCCTGACCTGGTCGCGCCTCCCCCCGTGCGACCACGCCTGCATGACCCGTATGCCGCAAAGGAGCGCCTGCCGATGAGCAGCCAGATCGACCACCTTCTCGACGAGACCCGGAGATTCCCGCCATCGGAGGAGTTCGCGGCGCAGTCCGTCGCGTCACAGGAACTGTACGAGCGCGCCGCGGCGGATCGCGAAGGCTTCTGGGCCGAGCAGTCGCGCGATCTCATCCACTGGCACACGCCGTTCACCCAGGTCCTCGACTGGAACAACCCGCCCTTCGCCAAGTGGTTCGACGACGGCGAGCTCAACGTCGCCTACAACTGCCTGGACCGTCATGTCGAGGCCGGCAACGGCGACCGCGTCGCCCTGCACTGGGAGGGCGAGCCCGGCGACAGTCGTCGCATCACGTACGCCGAGCTGACCGAGGAGGTCAAGCGCGTCGCGAACGTGCTGGAGGGACTCGGCGTCGGTCATGGCGATCGCGTCGCCATCTACCTGCCGATGATCCCCGAGGCGATCGCCGCGATGCTCGCGGTCGCACGTGTCGGCGCCATCCACTCCGTCGTGTTCGGCGGATTCAGTGCCGACAGCCTCCGCTCCCGCATCGACGACGCCGGAGCCAAGCTCGTCATCACGGCCGACGGCGGCTACCGCAAGGGCCGCGTCTCGGCGCTCAAGCCCGCCGTGGACCAGGCTCTGGCCGACCGCGGCGACGGCGAGCAGCAGACGGTCGAGCACGTCCTCGTCGTTCGTCGTGGCGAGAACGAGGTGGACTGGACGGACGGGCGCGACATCTGGTGGCACGACGTCGTCCCGGCGGCCTCCGCCGAGCACACGGCTCAGGCCTTCCCCGCCGAGAACCCGCTCTTCATCCTCTACACCTCCGGCACCACGGGGAAGCCGAAGGGCATCCTGCACACCTCCGGTGGCTACCTCACGCAGGCCGCGTACTCCCACAAGTACGTGTTCGACCTCAAGCCCGAGACCGACGTGTACTGGTGCACCGCCGACATCGGGTGGATCACGGGCCACAGCTATGTGACGTACGGCCCGCTGGCCAACGGTGCCACCCAGGTGCTGTACGAAGGCACGCCCGACACGCCGCACCCCGGACGCTGGTGGGAGATCATCGAGAAGTACAAGGTCTCCATCTTCTACACGGCCCCGACGGCGATCCGGTCGTTCATGAAGGTCGGCCGCAGCGTCCCGCAGAAGTTCGACCTGTCGTCGCTGCGAGTGCTCGGATCGGTCGGCGAACCCATCAACCCCGAGGCGTGGATGTGGTACCGCGAGGTCATCGGCGCGGGCAAGACCCCGATCGTCGACACGTGGTGGCAGACCGAGACGGGCGCCATCATGGTGTCGGCGCTCCCCGGCGTCACCGCCACGAAGCCCGGCTCGGCGCAGGTCCCCCTCCCCGGGATCACCCTCGACGTGGTGGACGAGCAGGGCGTCGAGGTCGGCAACGGCAACGGCGGACTGCTCGTGATCACCGAGCCGTGGCCGAGCATGCTGCGCGGCATCTGGGGCGACCCGGAACGCTTCCGCGAGACGTACTGGGAGAAGTTCGAGAAGCAGGGCTACTACTTCGCGGGTGACGGTGCACGGCTCGACGAGGACGGCGACCTCTGGCTGCTCGGCCGTGTCGACGACGTCATGAACGTGTCGGGCCACCGGCTGTCGACGGCGGAGATCGAGTCCTCGCTCGTGGCGCACGAGGCCACAGCGGAGGCCGCGGTGGTCGGGGCGTCCGACGAGACCACGGGCCAGGCGGTGGTGGCGTTCGTCATCATCAAGGAGAGCTATCTCGCCGCCCACGACCCGGCGGGGCTCGCGCAGCAGCTCCGGCTCTGGGTCGGCGAACAGATCGGTGCCATCGCGCGCCCTCGAGACGTGTACATCGTCGGGGAGCTGCCCAAGACCCGCTCGGGCAAGATCATGCGGCGTCTGTTGCGCGATGTGGCCGAGGGCCGCGAGGTCGGCGACACGACGACCCTGGCCGACACCGCGGTCATGAGCATCATCTCCGCGCAGGTGAAGTAGCCCGCAGACGACGAACGCCCCCTCCCGCGGGAGGGGGCGTTCGCGTGTCGGGGTCAGGCGAGGCGGAACGTCACCTCGACCTCGACCGGGCTGCCGAGCGGGAGCTCGGCGACGCCGACTGCCGCGCGCGCGTGGCGGCCCTCGTCACCGAAGATCTCACCGAGCACCTCGCTCGCGCCGTTGATGACGCCGGGCTGGCCGGTGAAGCCCTCGGCTGAACCGACGAAGCCGCCCACCCGCACGACACCGGCGATGCGGTCGACCCCGCCCGCGACGTCGGCGGCCGCGGCCAGCGCGTTGAGGGCACACGTCCGCGCGAAGGCCTTGGCGTCCTCCGCGGAGACCTCGGCGCCGACCTTGCCCACCGCGGGCAGGGCGCCGTCGACGAACGGGAGCTGGCCGGATGTGTAGATGAGCCCGCCGTGGGCGACCGCCGGGACATAGGCGGCGACGGGAGCGGCGACGGCGGGGAGCTCGATGCCGAGCTCGGCGAGGCGCGTGGAGACGCTCATGCCTGACCCCCCTCGAACTGACGCGCGGCTTCGGCGGCGGCGGCGAGGCCCGCGTTCGCGGAGCCGTCGGTGGTCACCGGGCGCTTGAAGTACGCCACGAGGCCGCCTTCCGGTCCCTGCACCACCTGGACGAGCTCCCAGCCCTGCTTGCCCCAGTTGTTGAGGATAGCGGCGGTGTTGTGGATCAGCAGCGGCGTGGTCAGGTACTCCCACGTGGTCATGGCTCTCCTGTCGATCGGGACGCGAACAGGCCGAGCGGGCGTGTTCGTCAGAGGGTGTATTCAGGGAACTCCCCTACGATCAAGCGTATGCCCCACAAGAATCGCACGGTGAAGGGCGTGCTCGGCGGGCTCGTCGGGCTCGTCGGACTGAGCGCCGTCGCCGGTCTGCTCGTCACCGCCAGCGTCACCCCCGTCCTCGCGATGACGGGAGTCGCCGGCACCACGGCACTGACGCTCTTCGACAAGCTCCCCGAGAACCTCAGCCCCGGCACGCCGATGGAGCAGTCGACGATCTACGCCACCCAGCCCGACGGCACGCCGGTCGCCCTCGCGTCGTTCTATGAGCAGAACCGCGTCCCCGTCACGTACGAGCAGATCAGCCCGGTGCTTTACGACGCGATCCTCTCCAGTGAGGACAAGAGCTTCTACAGCCACGGCGGAGTGAATCTGGGCGCCACCATGAAGGCGCTGATCGACAACGTCCGCGGCACATCCAGCCGCGGCGCCTCGACCATCAGCCAGCAGTTCGTGAAGAACGTGCTGATCCAGCAGTGCGAGCAGGACGTGGACACCACGTCGGACACGTACTCCGAGGAGCTCCAGCAGTGCTGGCTGGACGCGACGAACGCGGTCGGCAGCAAGGGCATCGAGCGCAAGCTGCAGGAGATGCGCTACGCGATCCAGATCGAGAAGGACTTCTCGAAGAACGACATCCTGCTGGGCTACCTGAACATCGCGAACTTCGGTGGCACGGTCTACGGCATCGAGGCCGCCGCCCGGTACTACTTCTCCACGACGGCGATGAACCTGACGGTCGCGCAGGCCGCGACGCTCGCCGGCATCGTGCAGAACCCCAACACGTACCGGATCGACAAGCCGGTGGAGGGCACGTACACCGACGATGCGCAGGTCGGACACAACAACGCCGCCGACGGCTACGCGGACACCCTCAAGCGCCGCGACTACGTGCTCTACCGCATGCTCGACGACGGCAAGATCACCCAGGCCCAGTACGACGAGGCGAAGGCCTCCCCGATCGTTCCTGCGATCAACCCGCCGACGCAGGGCTGTGCGGCCGCCGGCACGAACGCCTACTTCTGCCAGTACGTGCGCTCGATCGTCCTGAACGACGAGGCCTTCGGCGCCACGCCGCAGGAGCGGCGCGACCTGCTGCGCCGCGGCGGTCTGAAGATCTTCACGTCGCTGGACTACCGCATCCAGAACCCGGCGGCGCAGGAGATGGCCGACATCGTCCCGGCCAACTACGACGGCATGCACTTCGGTGCCGCGGGTGTGTCCATCGAGGTGGGCACCGGCCGGATCCTCTCGATGACCCAGAACACGATGTTCACCGAGACCCCGACCACCGATCCCGCCTACACCTCTCTCGTGTTCGCGGGCGACCGCAAGCACGGAGACTCCAACGGCTTCCAGGTGGGCTCGACCTACAAGCTGTTCACGCTGATCGACTGGCTCGAGAAGGGTCATTCGGTGCGCGAGACCCTGAACGGCCGCGTGCAGACCAACATGAAGTTCACCGCGGCCTCGTGCGGCGGGGGCACCATGACCGCGAACACCAAGGAGATCGGCAACTTCGGCGGCGGCGGCGGCTCGACCGACACCGTGCTGAACTTCACGAAGAACTCGCTCAACAGCGGGTACTTCGCGATGGCCTCCAAGCTCGACCTCTGCGACATCAACAAGGTGGCCGACCGCCTGGGCGTCACGCTGGCCAACGGCGGCAAGACCACCGATGAGAACGTGCCGTACGACGTGCTCGGCGCGAAGAACATCTCGCCCATCGCGATGGCCAACGCCTATGCCACGGTCGCGAGCGGCGGCACCTACTGCACGCCGCGGGCGATCGACCGCGTGATCGGTCCGGACGGCAAGGACCGTGAGCTGCCCGCGTCGTCGTGCACTCCCGGCGTGATCTCTCCCGAGGTCGCAGCCACGGCCGCCTACGCGCTGCAGACCGTCATGGGCGGCGGCGGCACCGGCTCGCGGGCGAACCCGGGCGACGGCACCCCGCTGATCGGCAAGACCGGAACGCACAACACGTGGTCGACCATGATGATCGAGTCGAGCACGAAGGTCGCGACGGCCGTGTGGGCGGGACGCTGGCAGGGCCAGGAGAACATCTACCGGAAGAGCTACGGTCGATGGAACCTCAACGACATGCGCTACCCGCTGGCCCGCGCCGCGCAAGCGGCCGCGAACGAGGCCTACGGCGGCGACCGCTTCCCCCAGCCGGACAACAACCTGATCCGTCAGGAGCTCAAGGCCGTTCCGAGCGTGGTCGGCATGTCGCAGGATCAGGCGCGCTCGACCCTCGAGAACGCGGGCTTCCAGGTGGCGATCGGCGGAGAGGTGGACAGCGACCTCGCGGCCGGCCTCGTCGCGGCACAGGACCCGACGGGCGAGGCTGCGACGGCTGCCACCGTGACCCTCTCGATCAGCAACGGCCGTGGTGCCGTGGTGCCGTCGAACATCGTCGGGATGTCGCGAGACCAGGCGGACGCCGCACTCAAGGCGGCTCGAGTCGCGTCCTACGAGTTCGACAATTCGTGCAATCCGCCGGGGTCTGCGGTCGCGGTGACCAATCCGGCACCGGGCACTCCTGTCAACAGCAGCACCACCGTGGTCGTGACGTGCCAGTAGGTTCGTCGCGCTCGGCTCATCCGGCCCTCGTCGCGCTCGGCGCGGTGGGGGCCGTGGGCGCCGCCGCCGCGGTGTGGGGCGTGGGCATCGAACGCTACCTCTTCACCGTGCGCGAGGTGTCCGCCTCGGCGTTCGCCCCCGGCACCCCTCCCCTGCGCATCCTGCACGTGTCCGATGCGCACATGGCACCGTGGCAGCACCGCAAGCAGGACTGGCTCGCGTCGCTCGCACAGCTGCGGCCCGACCTGATCGTCAACACCGGCGACAACCTGGGTCACGAGCGCGGGCTCGAGGGGATCCGCCGCGCGTTCGCCCCGTTCGCCGGCATCCCCGGGGTCTTCGTGCACGGCTCGAACGACGTGAACGGCCCCGCGCCGCGCAATCCGCTGCGCTACTTCTCCGGCCCCTCGCGGCGCCACCGCGAGCCGACCGTGCTCGACACGGGGTCGATGGACCGCTTCTTCACGGACGAGCTCGGCTGGACCGACCTCAACAATCGCGCGGCGCGACTGACCCTGCGTGGCACCACCGTCGACCTGTTCGGCGTGGACGACGCACACCGCGACTGGGACCGCCTCGACGCGCTCCCCTCGGCCATCGAGGGCCTGGGCCCGCGCGAGCCCGGAACGGCGGTGCTGGGCGTCACGCACGCGCCGTATCAGCGCGTGCTCAACGGTTTCGTCGACCTCGGCGCCGACGCCATCCTCGGCGGTCACACGCACGGTGGGCAGGTCTGCCTCCCCGGCTACGGCGCGCTCGTGGCGAACTGCGACATCCCGCTGAAGCAGGCCAAGGGACTCAGCACCTGGACGCACGACGGCCGCAGCGTCCCACTGAACGTGAGCGCCGGCTGCGGGCACTCGATCTACGCGCCCGTGCGTTTCGCGTGCCGCCCGGAGGCGACGCTGCTCACGCTGATCCCCCACGCGTGATCACCGCCCCGATTGGGCGCTCAGGGGATTTCCCTGTAGACTCGGAGGGTTGCAAACGGGGTGTGGCGCAGCTTGGTAGCGCGCTTCGTTCGGGACGAAGAGGTCGCAGGTTCAAATCCTGTCACCCCGACCAGTGACACCGGAAGGCCGCCCCCACGGGCGGCCTTCTCTGTATCGGAGAGCGTGCGAAAGGGGACCGCATGGGGACGCTCCTGCCTCCGCCGCGTCGCGCCACCCGCATCTGGGCGCTCGCCCTCGGCGTCCCGTTCCTCGCGGGGCTCGCCCTGCTCACGCTCACGCCGTCCCGGGTCGAGCATGCGGTCCCGAATCTGCTCGACGTGATCGTGTCGCTCACCCACCGGCTCGGCTGGACCGCACTGACGTTCACGCGGCTGGAGGTCCTGTTGAACATCGCGGTCTTCGTGCCCCTCGGCGTCCTCGCGTTCCTGCTCCTCCCCCGCCGTGTGTGGCCGCTGTCGCTGCTGGTCGGACCGGCACTTTCTCTCGCGATCGAGACCGCGCAGCACCTCGCTTTGCCCCACCGCGATGCGACGATGAACGACGTGCTGGCCAACTCCACCGGGGCCACCCTGGGCGTGGCCCTCGCCCTCCTGTGCACGCTGCTCGCAGCTCCACGCTCTTCACGGCTGCGACCTCCTAGGCTGGAGGCATCATGACCTCGCCCGCACTCGTCGCCTTCGACCTCGATGACACCCTCGCCCCCTCCAAGGGCCCGATCGACCCGCGGATCTCCGGCCTCCTGCGCGAACTTCTCCGCAGCGTCGACGTCGCCATCATCTCCGGGGGCAACGAGCCGCAGTTCCGCACGCAGGTGATCGCCCAGCTCGCCGATGCCGACGCCGCAGCTCTCGCCCGGCTGCACCTGCTGCCGACCTGCGGCACCCGCTACCTGCGCCACGACGGCGCCGACTTCGCGCCGGTGTACGCGCACGACCTGAGCGACGACGAGAAGGCGTCTGCTCTCACGGCCCTCCGCGAGGAGGCGGAGCGGCTCGGCCTGTGGGAGACCGACCCCTGGGGCGACATCCTGGAGGACCGCGGCTCGCAGATCACGTTCTCCGCGCTCGGGCAGCGGGCTCCGCGGGAGGCCAAGCACGCGTGGGATCCGTCCGGCAGCAAGCGCGCGGCCCTGCGCGACGCGGTCGCCGCTCGACTCCCCGGGCTCGAGGTGCGCTCGGGGGGCTCCACCTCGATCGACATCACCCGCGCCGGGATCGACAAGGCGTTCGGCATGAGGCAGCTCTCCGCGCACACGGGCATCCCGTTGGACGCGATGCTGTTCTACGGCGACCGGCTCGACGAGGGCGGCAACGACTACCCGGTCCTCGCGATCGGGGTCCCGTCGATCGCCGTCGAGGGCTGGGAGGACACCGCCACCCGCCTCGAAGCCCTGCTGCCCACCCTCACGTCGCGCGTCTGAGGCGGCGGCCGGTGCCGGACGCCCGGCCTGGCTTGGCTCTAGCATGGCGTCATGGATGCCCTGCAGATCGTCGTCCTCGTCGCAGCGCTGGCCAGCCTCGTGTGCTGGATCCTGTCGCTGATCACCCGTGACACGTCGTGGGTCGACCGCGCGTGGTCGATCGTCCCCGTTGTCTACGTCTGGATCTTCGTGGTCGGCGCCTTCACCGCCGACGCCGGATCAGCGCGCATCGTGCTGATGGGGATCCTGGCGACGGCCTGGGGCGCGCGGCTCACGTTCAACTTCGCCCGCAAGGGCGGCTACACCGGCATGGAGGACTACCGCTGGGCGATCCTGCGGAAGCGGATGCGCCCGTGGCAGTTCCAGGTGTTCAACCTGCTGTTCATCATCGGGTACCAGATGACCCTGCTCGTGTTGATCACCCTTCCGGCATGGCTGGCCGCCCAGCACCCCACCGCGTTGACCGGGTGGGACGCGTTGTTCACGATCGCGTTCCTCGGGTTCCTGGTCGGCGAGACGGTCGCCGACCAGCAGCAGTGGAACTTCCACCAGCGCAAGAAGCAGGCTGGCGGTGACCTCGCGCCCGGCTTCGCGACGACCGGGCTGTTCCGCTACAGCCGACACCCCAACTTCTTCTTCGAACAGGCGCAGTGGTGGGCGTTCTACGCGCTGGGCGCGACCGCGGCCGCCACCGCGGGGGCCGGGGTGCTCGGGGGCGTGCTGAACCCCACGATCGTCGGCGCCGCGCTCCTGACGGTGCTGTTCCTCGGCTCGACGATCTTCACGGAGTCGATCACCGCGTCGAAGTATCCCGCATACGCCGACTACCGGCAGACCACGTCGATGCTCGTGCCGTGGCCACCGCGGCGCCGCGCCGTGGCCCCGCAGTCGTAGCGGAACCCGGCACGGCGACGTCAGCGGACGACGGCCTCCGCGGCGTCGCGCGCGACGGGCACCAGACGCGTCAGCTGCGTGACGTGGGCCGGCTCGAGCTCCGCCAGCGACGCGACGCCGAGGAGACGCATGGTCCGCTCGATCTCACTGCGAAGGATCGCGATCGTCCGGTCGACGCCCTGGCGGCCGCCCGCCATCAGGCCGTAGAGGTACGCGCGGCCGATCAGCGTGAAGTCCGCCCCGAGCGCGACCGAGGCCACGATGTCGGCGCCGTTCATGATGCCGGTGTCGATCATGACGGTGAAATCGTCGCCCACGGCCCGGCGCACCTGGGGCAGCAGGTGGAACGGGATCGGCGCGCGGTCGAGCTGACGACCGCCGTGGTTCGACAGCACGATGCCGTCGACACCGGCGTCGCGCAGTCGCACGGAGTCCTCGACGTTCTGCACGCCCTTGATCACGATGCGACCGGGCCAGATGTCACGGATCACCGCGAGATCGTCATAGCTGATCGTGGGGTCCATCGCGGCGTCGAGCAGCTCGCCGACCGTGCCGCCGGTGGAGCTCAGCGACGCGAACTCCAGCTTGGGCGTGGTCAGGAAGTCGAACCACCACCAGGGTCGCGGGATCGCGTTGATGATCGTGCCGAGCGTGAGCTGCGGCGGGATGCTGAAGCCGTTGCGCTTGTCGCGCAGCCGGGCACCGGCGACCGGGGTGTCCACCGTGAACTGCAGCGTGTCGAAGCCCGCGGCGGCGGCACGGCGTGCCAGCTCATACGAGATCTCGCGGTCGCGCATGACGTAGAGCTGGAACCAGTTGCGCCCGTGCGGGTTCGCGGCCTTGACCCCCTCGATCGAGGTCGTACCGAGCGTGGACAGCGTGAACGGGATGCCCGCCGCGGCCGCAGCGCCGGCACCGGCGACCTCCCCCTCGGTCTGCATGAGCCGCGTGAACCCGGTCGGAGCGATGCCGAACGGCAGCGCGGACGGCCCGCCGAGGATCTCGACCGTCGTGTCGACATCCGGCGCGGGCTTGAGGATGCCGGGGTGGAACTCCACGTCCTGGAACGCCTGGCGGGCGCGGCTCAGCGACAGCTCGCCCTCCGCCGCGCCATCGGTGTAGTCGAACGCCGCCTTGGGCGTGCGGCGCTTCGCGATCGTACGGAGGTCGTCGATCGTGAGAGCCGCGTCGAGCCGGCGCTTGCGGCCGTCGAGCTCGGGCTTCTTGAACTTCATGAGCTCCAACAGCTCGGCGGGGTTGGGGAGCTGGCGCTGGACCATGGCGTGCCTCTCAGTCGTGGGGGTGGATGTCGCGGGTGAGCCCCGCGGACGTGTAGTAGCCGGTGATGTGGGCGCGGACCAGCGCGCGGGCGGCCTCGGCATCGCCCGCGTCGATCGCGGCGACGAGGGCGTGGTGCTCGGCGCGCAGCCGTGTCGCCATCGTGTCCCAGTCGGGGATCGCGGCAGCTCCGGCGAGCACATACGACTCGATCGACGACCGCAGCCCCGCCATCATCGCGGCGATGACGGTGTTGCCACTGCCCTCGGCGAGCGACAGGTGCAGCTGGGCGTCCAGGGCGAGGAACTCGGACGGGGTCAAGCCCGCGGCGTCCATCGCGTGCAGCAGCTCGTGGGCCTTCGCGGTGTCGCCGCCGCCTCCGGACGCCAGGGCCGCGACGACCGCGTCCTCCAGCACCAGGCGGGTGCGCACCACATCGTCGAGCGGGAAGCCCTGCGCCGCGACCTGCAGCCGCAGCAGCGCGGACATGCCCCCGGTCGGCGTCGCGATCACGATCGCTCCCGCCTGCGGGCCCGATCCGGTCGCGGTGCGGATGAGGCCGAGCACCTCGAGCACGCGGAAGGCTTCGCGCACGCTGGAGCGTCCGACACCCAGGTCGCTCGCCAGGTCGCGCTCCGACGGCAGCCGGTCGCCGGGGCCGAGGCGTCCGTCGAGGAGGTCGCGCTCGATGTGCTCGAGCACGAGTCGCCATGCTCGCGCCGGCTGCTCCGCCATCCCGCCTCCTGTGGTCTGACCACAGCGTACCCCGTGTGGTCAGACCACGCAAAGCCGCCCGCCTCGCGAGGAGACGGGCGGCAGCGAGAGCGATCAGGTCACCCCAGGCGCCCGCCCGACTCCTCCAGGTAGCAGGTGCCGCACAGCGACTCGTAGGTGGTGAGCTCGGGCGACGCGGAGCCGTCCGCGCCCTCGTCGATCGCGACCTGATCTCCGTCGAACACGAAGCGTCCGCCGACGACGCGGCCGTTGAACACCGCCTTGCGCCCGCAGCGGCAGATGGTCTTGAGCTCCTCCAGCGAGTGCGCGATCGCCAGCAGCCGCGCGGAGCCGGGGAACGCGTGGGTGAGGAAGTCGTTGCGGATGCCGTAGGCCATCACGGGGATGCCGTCTTCCACCGCGACCCGGAACAGGTCGTCGATCTGGGAGGCCGTGAGGAACTGCGCCTCGTCCACCAGCAGGCACGCCACGTCGATCGGGGCCGTCGGCAGCAGCTCCTCCTCGGTCGAGCGCCGCATGCGCGTACGATGCTCCGCGAACAGCGCCCGCGCGTCGTCCTCCGGCCCGATCAGGAAGTCCACCTGCCGCGTGACACCGAGGCGGCTCTCGATCTCCGCCGCGCCCTTGGTGTCGATCGCGGGCTTGGCGAGCAGCACGTGCTGGCCCCGCTCCTCATAGTTGTAGGCAGCCTGCAGCAGGGCGGTCGACTTGCCCGAGTTCATCGCGCCGTAGCGGAAGTAGAGCTTCGCCACGGTCCGGTCTCAGGCGTTGATGCCGAGGGCGGCGGCGGTCGCCGCCGTGGACTCCTCCGCGAGCGCCGGATCGGCGTTGAGCTTCTGGCCGAAGGTCGGGATCAGCTCGCGCAGCCGCGGCTCCCACGCGGGGAACTCGCCCGGGAAGCACTTCTTGAGCAGATCGAGCATGATCGGCACGGCCGTGGAAGCCCCCGGAGAGGCGCCGAGCAGCCCCGCGATCGAGCCGTCGCCGGCGGCGACCACCTCGGTGCCGAACTGCAGCACGCCGCCCTTCTTCGCATCCTTCTTCATGACCTGCGCGCGCTGACCGGCGTTGATGAGCGTCCAGTCCTCGTCCTTCGCGGTGGGCATGAACGTGCGCAGGCTGTCGACCTTCTTGCGGTGGTTCTTCATCAGCTCGCTGATCAGGTAGGTGATCAGATCGGGGTTCGCGAACGCCACCCGCAGCATCGGCCACAGGTTGTGCGCGCGCACCTGCGTCACGATGTCGAGCATGGAGCCGTTCTTGAGGAACTTCGGGCTGAAGGTCGCGAACGGGCCGAACATCAGCGACGCCTCGCCGTCGACCACGCGGGTGTCGAGGTGCGGCACCGACATCGGCGGCGCACCGACGGACGCCTGCGAGTACACCTTCGCCTTGTGCTGAGCGACGATCTTCGGGTTCGTGGTCTTGAGGAACTGCCCACCGATCGGGAAGACACCGTAGCCCTTGATCTCCGGGATGCCCGACCGCTGGAGCAGCTTGAGCGCCCAGCCGCCCGCCCCGACGAACACGAACTTCGCCTTGATCTGGTTGGGCGTGCGCCCCACCGTGGTGCGGTAGTTGAGGAGCCAGGTGCCGTCCTTCTGGCGCTTGAGAGACTTCACCTCGTGGTTCGTGCGCACCGAGACGCCGGACTCGCGGAGGTGATCGAACAGCTGGTGCGTCAGGGCACCGAAGTCGACGTCGGTGCCCGCGGGCACCCGGGTGGCGGCGAAGGGCTCGCCCTTGCGTCGCTTCTGCATCAGCAGCGGCGCCCAGGTGTTGATGACGCGGGAGTCCTCGCTGTACTCGATGCCCGCGAACAGCGGCTGCTCCTTGAGCACCTCGTAGCGGTTCCTGAGGTACGCCACGTCTTTCTCCCCGCGCACGAACGTCATGTGCGGGGTCGCGTTGATGAACGTCGACGGCGCGTCCAGCACACCCTTCTCGACGAGCGACGACCAGAACTGCCGGCTCTGCTGGAACTGCTCGTTGATCGACACGGCCTTCGCGGGGTCGAGCGGAGCATCGCCCTGCTGCGGCATGTAGTTGAGCTCGCAGAGCGCGGCGTGCCCGGTGCCCGCGTTGTTCCAGGGATTGGAGCTCTCCTGCGCCACGTCGGACAGCCGCTCGAAGGCGACGATCTTCCACTCCGGCTGCAGCTCGTGCAGCAGAGTACCCAGGGTGGCGCTCATGATGCCACCACCGATCAGCACGACATCGACGTTTTCAGTCACCCGACCAGTCTAGGGCGTGGCTCGGGGCCGATCGTCCGCCGGGCGACCCCGCTCGGGCACGCCGGAGCCCGCTCCCCCGTGCGGCGGGAGCGGGCTCGGCGTCGTCCGTTCTCAGTTGCGCGGAGCGGTGTACGTCAGGTCGAAGCTCATGTTGGCGCTGCCCGGATTGTTCTCGTGCACCTCCGCCGACATGACGTTGACGCCCGGCCGGAGCAGCGACACCGGCACCGTGAAGGACACGCGACTGGCCGCCGCCTTGCCGGGTGCCACCGAGGACGACGCGAACGTCGTCTGGCGGAGGGTCGCATCGGCCGGAAGATTCGACCGCCCGATCTCCACGCCGTTGAGGTAGACGGCCACCCCGTCATCCGCGATCACCGACACGGTTCCGTCGTGCAGACCCGTCAGGTCGTCGACCGTGAAGGCGGTCCGGAAATGCGCGCTCTGCGGTTTGACCGCGAGGTCGTCCGGGTCGATGTCCGTCGCCGCACCGGCGACCCCACGCGCCAGCACCGCGGGGCCCGTGTGCCAGGCGGACGCGTCGAACTCCACCGTGTTCCAGTCCGCGGGGAGCGGATCGGCGGAGTACCGCCACGACCACGTCGCACCGTTGGCGATGAACGTGTCCGTCGACGGCTGCCCGGGCTGCACGGCTGCGTCCGGGGTGACGGCCTCGTCGGGCGCGACCGGAGCGGGAGCGGGGGCCGGAGCAGCGGCGTCGGCGGCCG
>NZ_SSDO01000363.1:0-1060 GCF_004794395.1 Microbacterium sp. K41
CCGAGCGCGCTCACGCTCAGCGGTTCGGGCGCCGAGGCCAGCGCCTCGAGCATCCGCATGCGGGCGGGGCCGCCGAGGCGTCCGGAGGGGTCGGCCATCCACGGCGGCATCCCGGGGTGCCCGCGGTGATGGCCGAAGTGCTCGTGGGCACCGTCGGCGTGCGGGCCGTCGTGACCTCCGCCGGGCCAGCCGTGGGGTCCGCCGCGTCCGCGCGGTCCGTGCTCGCGCTGACCGGGCCGACGCCCGCGGAGACGAGACAGCGCCTGGGCGATCGCCTCGGCGGGGTCGTGCGGTTCGGAGTCGCGGGAACGGGTGGCCATGCCTCGATTTTACATGCGACTTGACATGCTTTAGATCTGCATGTCACACTACATGTACATGCCGGATCACATGGATATGTCACCTGACATCCACCGGCCACCACCGCGGCCCACCAGCCGCCCCTGAACAGAGGACAACCCCATGAACACCACCACAGACACCACAGAGACTCCCCAGCCGCCGCGCCCGTTCGGCTACTGGCTCCAGGCCGTCGACCGCCTCATGGCGGCTGAGTTCGCCGCCGCGTTCGACGACGAGGGCATCACCCGGCGCGACTGGCGCCTGCTCAACGTCGTCGACGGCTCGGTCGAACGCGAACGCCCGCTTCGTGCGCACAAGCTGCGCCGCCTGATCGACCGCGGGTGGGTCGTCACCGACGGCGAGGGCTGGTCCCTCACCGACGACGGCCGCGCCGCGAAGGAGCGCCTCGGCGCCCTGGTCGACGGCATCCGCGCCAAGGTCGTCGACGCCGTCCCCACGGACGACCTCGCCACGACGCTCGCATCGCTCGAGGCCATCGCCCGCGCGTTCGGGTGGGAGGAGGGCACGCCCCTCCCCCGCACGCACCGCGGCCCGCGGGGCCACCGGCACGGTCACGGTTTCCGCGCCCCGTTCGGCCACCACGGCCACGGCGAGCGCGACGGCTTCTACGGGCACGACGACGGCTACGACGTCCGCCACGGCCACAGCCACGGCCACGACGGCCACGCGATGCCGGAGGGGCCGTGCGGTCACGGCC
>NZ_SSDO01000364.1:0-1255 GCF_004794395.1 Microbacterium sp. K41
CGGGCGCGGGCGTCGCGGCGATGAACGGTTCGGCGGGAGCCTGAGGCACCGGCGGGACGTCATTCGGCCGCTGACGTGCGGCGCGACGGGAGAGGGGTGCGACGGCGGCGAGCGCGACCACGGTCTCCGCGTGAGCGAGGGGTGCCGTCGTCCCGGTCGCCGGGGCCTCGGTGGCCGCAGTGCGATGACGGCTGGAGCGACGCGTGGGCGCAGCGGCAGCCTGGGGATTCTCGAAGGGCAAAACTAGTCTCTCGGTCGTTCGTGTTGCTCGGGGGCGCAATGACAGCTTTCACCTTCGGGTGGTGAAAGTAACGATCGGGTAAACACTACCCCGATCACCCTGGGAATGCCATGTATCAGTCCAGGTTTCTCAGCACAGGATCTCGGTGAGCCGCGCGTGCACGGCTGGTCCTCCGGCGATCAGCAGCGGCCGAGGGGAGTCGGTGTCGACGCGCGTCACGATGCCGCCCGCCTCGCTCACCAGGAGCGCGCCCGCCGCGAGGTCCCAGGGGGCCAGTCCGCGCTCGAAGTAGCCGTCGAGTCGACCAGCGGCGACGTACGCGAGGTCGAGTGCGGCCGACCCCATCCGCCGGAGGTCCCGCGCGATGGGCATCACCCGGCGCACGGTCGCGAGGTCGCCGTCGTGGGTCGCGGGGTCGTAGCCGAACCCGGTGGCGAGGAGCGCGCCGGCCGGTGTCTCCTGCGTGACCTCGAGGCGCCTGCCGCCGAGCCAGGCTCCGTGACCTCGAGCGGCGGTGAACGTCTCCCCCACGGCCGGTGCGTGCACGGCGGCGGCGAGCGCCTCCCACCGGCTCGGGTCGGGCTCTCCCTGGACGGCCGCGATGCTGACGTTGTAGGCCGGGATGCCGTAGGCGTAGTTGACGGTGCCGTCGATGGGGTCGACCACCCAGGTGATCCCGCTGTCGCCCGCCGCCGTACCGGACTCCTCGCCGAGGAAGCCGTCGTGCGGCCGCGCCGTCAGCAGACGGTCGCGGATGAGCGCCTCGACCTCGCGGTCGGCCTCGGTCACGATGTCGGCCAGTGTCGACTTGGTCGCGGCCAGGGTGACCCCCTGCTGTCGGCGTGTCCTGGCGAGCTCCCCCGCCTCCCGAGCGACCTCCGCGGCGAGCGCGCCGAGCTCCTGCTCCTGTGACACTGTCACGACGCCCGGTTCCCCGGCGCGGGAGGGGGCGGCGGGAACGCGGGAGGTTCGCCCTGATGCGGCGCGGGGGGCTCTGGCGCGGCGGGTCGGGGC
>NZ_SSDO01000365.1:0-27444 GCF_004794395.1 Microbacterium sp. K41
GCCCCCGCCACCACCGCCGGGCCCGCGCGTGACGCGGGGGCCCGGCGGTCCGCGCCGTCGTTCGCGTGGCTGGGGCTGGTCCCCTTCGCGACCTACGTGGTGCTGTTCCTCGCCGTGCCGACGGTGCTCGCCGTCGGCTCGGGGTTCTTCGACGACGACGGCGCGGTCACGATGGCGAACGTGGAGGCACTGGGCGACCCCGTGGTCCTGAGGACGTTCGCGAACTCGGCCGGGCTTTCGCTGCTCACGGCCGCGGTCGGAGCGGTCGTGGGGGCCCTGGTCTGCTACGCGCTGCTCGGCGCTCCGCCCGAGGGCGCCGTGCGCCGGGCGGTCGATGCGGCAGCCGGGGTGCTCGCCCAGTTCGGCGGGGTGATGCTGGCGTTCGCGTTCATCGCCACGATCGGCATCCAGGGGGTGGTCACGGTCTTCCTGCGCGACACGCTCGGCGTCGACATCTTCGCGAACGGCACCTGGCTCTACGAGCTGCCCGGGCTCGTCCTGCCCTACATCTACTTCCAGGTGCCGCTCATGGTCATCACGTTCATGCCCGCCCTCGCCGCCCTGCAGCCGCAGTGGGCCGAGGCGAACCTCACGCTGGGCGGCACGCGGGCGAGCTTCTGGCTGCGCATCGGCCTGCCCGTGCTCGCGCCCTCGTTCCTCGCCAGCCTGCTGCTGCTGTTCGCGAACGCCTTCTCGTCGTACGCGACCGCCGCGGCGCTGGCCAGCCAGGGCTCGCAGATCGTGCCGCTGCAGATCCGTACCGCCCTCACGAGCGAGACGCTGCTGGGGAGGGAGAACCTCGCCGGGGCGCTCGCCCTCGGCATGATCGTGGTGGTCGGCGTGGTGATGGGCCTGTACTCGCTGATCCAGCGCCGGGCTGCGCGGTGGCGCTCGTGAACCGTCTCGCCCCGTCCCGCACCACGCGCTGGGTGATCGGTGTGCTCGTCGGCGCGTTCTTCGCTGTACCGCTCGTGTCGACGTTCCTGTTCACGCTCCGTGGTGCCGACGGACCGTCGTTCGAGCACTGGGCCGCGCTGTTCGACCCCGCTGCGGCGGCCGCGCTCCGGCCGATCTGGACGGGACTCGGCAACTCGCTGATCCTCGCCGTCGTGACCGTCGCGATCGTCCTGCTGGTACTGGCCCCGACGATGATCCTGGTGAACCTGCGCTTCCCGCGGCTGAAGCCCGCGTTCGAGTTCCTCGCGCTCCTGCCCATCTCGATCCCGGCGATCGTGCTGGTGGTCGGCCTCGCACCCCTCTATCTGCAGATCGGTCGCACCCTCGGCACCGGCACCTGGACGCTCGCGTTCGCCTACGGCATCACCGTGCTGCCGTTCGCCTTCCGGTCGATCCAGGCGGCGATCGACGCGGCCGACCTGCGCACGCTGTCGGAGGCGGCCCGTTCCCTCGGCGCGAGCTGGCCGGCCGTGGTGCTCCGCGTGCTCGCGCCGAACCTCCGCCAGGGGCTGCTGGCCGCGTCGCTGCTGTCGATCGCCGTGGTCCTGGGAGAGTTCACGATCGCCTCCCTCCTGAACCGTCCGGTGTTCCAGACGGCGATGCTCGTCGTGCAGAAGCAGGACCCCTACGCGCCGGCGATCTTCACCCTGCTGGCGCTGCTGCTCGTCTTCCTCCTGCTCCTCCTGATCGGCCGCGTCGCACGCGGCTCCCGAAAGGCCCGCTCATGACCCTCGACCACGCCCTCCCCCGCACGAAGGACAACCTGCTGCTCGCGCGGGCCGGCGAGGGCACCCGCGTGCAGCTCGAGGGCATCGTGAAGCGCTACGGCGGCACCACCGTGCTGCACGGCGTCGATCTCGACATCGCGCCGGGCGAGTTCGTGTCGCTGCTGGGCCCGTCCGGATGCGGCAAGACCACGCTGCTGCGCGTGCTCGCCGGGCTCGAGGTCGCGGATGGCGGTGCGGTCCTGCTCGGCGGCGGAGACGTCTCTCGGGTGGCGACCAACAAGCGCGACATCGGCATGGTGTTCCAGTCGTACTCGCTGTTCCCGCACCTGCGCGTGGTCGACAACACGGCCTTCGGTCTGCGACGCCGCGGAGTCGGCCGGGCCGAGGCGGCACGACGGTCGCTCGACGCCCTGGCTCTCGTGGGTCTCGCCGACCTCGCCGACCGCTTCCCGCACCAGTTGTCGGGTGGGCAGCAGCAGCGGGTCGCCCTCGCGCGGGCACTGGTCACCGAACCCCGGGTGCTGCTGCTGGACGAGCCCCTGTCGGCGCTCGACGCGAAGGTGCGCGTGCAGCTGCGCGACGAGATCCGCCGCCTCCAGCTCCGACTGGGCATCACCACGGTCTTCGTCACGCACGACCAGGAGGAGGCGCTGGCGGTGTCCGACCGCATCGCCGTGATGAACGCGGGGCGCATCGAGCAGATCGGCACCCCGGAGGAGCTGTACACCGCTCCGTCCACGGCGGGGGTCGCCGCGTTCGTCGGGCTGTCGAGCGTGGTGTCCGGTGTCGCGGAGGGCGACCACGTCGTGGTGTGGGGGCAGCGCCTGCCGTTGCAGACGCCGGCCGACGGCCCGGTCGACGTGTACCTGCGACCGGAGAACGTGCACTTCGCGTCGGAGGCGGACGCGGCGACCGATGCTCTGGTGGAGGAGAGCACGTTCCTCGGCAGCATGCGCCGCACGCTGGTGCGCACGGAGTCGGGCGAGCTCGTCCGCGTGCAGCACGCTCCGGGTGTGCACCCCGCGTTCGGCGACCGCGTCCGCATCGCGGTCGACCCGGAGCCCGTGGTGGTCCATCCGCGCGGCTGAGCGGCGGAGGCCCACCTCGAACGTCGGAGACCCCGCGGCCGTCTGGCCGCAGGGTCTCCGTTCGGTTTCCAGGTCAGATGGTGATCTGCCCGGCGACGGTGGCGAGCTTGTGGCGGGCGAGCGCCAGGTTCGCCTTCGCCTTGTCGAGCACCAGGTAGACGAAGAGTCCTTCGGTGCCGCTGCTGCTGAGCACATTGATCAGGTGGTACTGGTCGTCGAGCGTGATGAGGATGTCGTCGATCCGACTGGCGATGCCGAGCTCCTTCATCGTCTGCAGCTTCGCGCGGACGACATTGGAGTTCCCGGCCGCAGCGACACCGAGGTCGAAGGCGGGGTGACCGCCCTGCGCGAGAGCCATGCCGGACGCGGAGTCCGCGATCGCGACGCCCACGGCGCCGTCGATCGTCAGAAGCTCCTGCACGGACTGTTCCAGTTGTGCCATTCGTTCTCCCTGAGGTTCTGTACGGGTGCGGTCGAGCGAGGTGTCCCGCTCGATGAGGGGTGTGCCCGGGGTCGGTGCGATCGGGTCATCGCCGCCGGGCGTGAGGGTCGGAAGGAGCGCCGGGCCCGCGTCGCGGTCGACGAGTGCGTGCGCGCGCAGCGCGGGGCGCGGAGGCGGTGGCGGGAGTGTCGAGAACAGGTCCTCGAGCGCGCGGAGCGCGTCGTCATCGGGCGCGGCGGCGTCGGCCGATTCCGCGCGTGTGTTCGCAACGTCGATCTCACGTCGACGACGGCCGAAGACAGCCATCGGTCCCCCTTGTGTCACCACGAGTCGTCGCCGATCCGTCCCGGATCGCCGCCGACTTGTCCCCAGATTCCGTCGACCGCCCCAGCGATCGACCTGCACACGATACCCGGCGAACCTCCGGATCCACGCCTCCCCGCCGCGTTGTATATCGGTAGCGCGTCTCCGGCCTCCCCGCGGAGGTCGTCGCAGCCGAGGGACCGCGGTGAGAAGAACGAAACCCCCTGTCGCCATCCCGGCGGCAGGGGGTTCGTTCGTCGGTGCTTCAGAGCACGCGGGACAGGAAGTCCCTGGTGCGCTGGTGCTGCGGATCGGCGAGCACCTCGTGCGGGTCGCCCTCCTCGACGATGTGACCGCCGTCCATGAAGATCAGCCGCGAGCCGACCTCACGCGCGAACCCCATCTCGTGGGTCACGACCAGCATCGTCATGCCCTCGTCGGCGAGCGACCGCATGACCGACAGCACCTCGCCGACCAGCTCGGGGTCGAGCGCGGAGGTGGGCTCGTCGAAGAGCATCATGTCGGGGTTCATGCACAGCGCTCGGGCGATCGCGACGCGCTGCTGCTGCCCGCCCGACAGGTGACCAGGGTAGGCGCCCGCCTTCTCGGCCAGGCCCACTCGCTCCAGCATCGCGTGCGCGACCTTCTCGGACTCCGCCTTCGACCGCTTCTTCACCCGCTGCTGCGCGATCGTCAGGTTGCCGAGCACGCTCAGGTGCGGGAACAGGTTGAAGCTCTGGAACACCATGCCGATGCGGGTGCGCACGCGGTCGATGTCGACGTCGGGGTCGGTGATGTCGATCCCCTCGATCAGCACCTTGCCGCCGGTGGGCTCCTCCAGCAGGTTCACCGAGCGCAGCAGCGTGGACTTGCCCGAGCCGGACGGGCCGATCACGCAGACGACCTCGCCGGCCGTGACCGTGAGGTCGATGCCCTTGAGCACCTCGTTGTCTCCGAACGTCTTCACGAGCCCCTGGATGTCGATCGCGGGCGCGTGGACGTCGATCAGATCGGTGGTCATCGGCTCCTCGCCATCCGTCGCTCCAGCCACGCGCTGAACCGCGTGAGGGGGATCGTCACGATCAGGTACAGGATCGCGGCCATGATCAGCGGCGTCCCGTTGGCGTTCTGCGTACTGGCGTCGCGGGCGAACGTCGTGAGCTCCTTCGACCAGATGAACGACCCGGCCACGAACAGCAGCGAGGTGTCCTTCAGCAGCAGCACGAACTCGTTCGTCAGCGGCGGGATGATGATGCGGAAGCCCTGCGGCACCACGATCCAGAACGTCGTCTTCATGGGCGACATGCCGAGCGAGCGGGCCGCCTCGGTCTGCCCCTTCGGCACCGCCTGCAGGCCGGCGCGAATGGTCTCGGCCATGTACGCCGATGCCACGAGGATCAGACCGATCAGCCCGAGCACCACGGGCCCACCGAGCTTCGTGCCCGACACGCCCATGCCGATCGGCACGATGTAGGCGATCGCGAAGATCGTGAGGATCGCGGGGAGCCCGCGGAACAGCTCGATCCAGCAGGTCGCGATCCAGCGGAACGGCCCGATCTCCGACAGCTTCATCAGCGCGAGGACGATGCCGAGCAGCAAGCCGCCCAGGAACGCCACGGCGGTGAACCACAGGGTGTTGACGAGCGCGGTGGTGATGATCCCCGGGAGCATCTTCGCCGCGATCTCCGGGTTGAAGTACATCGTGGCGATCCGCGCCCAGTCGGTGCTGATCGCCGCCCAGACGACGAGGGCGATCAGCACCGCATAGACGGTGTAGCGGTACAGCTTCTTCTTCGTGGTGCGCCTCAACGCCATTGTCAAGGTCCTCCCGACCGACTCAGTTCCGTCTTCAGCTGGCCGTGAAGTACTCGTCGTAGATCTTCTGGTACTCGCCGCTGTCGCGGAGGTCCTTCAGCGCGCCGTTGACCGCCTCCAGAAGAGCATCCTTCTCGCCCTTCGCGAACGCGAAGCCGTAGGACTCATCGGTCTCGTAGGTCTCCACGATCTTGTAGGCGGAGTCGGCCTTCTCGTGCTCGAGGTTCACAGGCTGGTCCTGCAGGATCGCGTCGATCTGCCCGGCCTGCATGGCCGGCCACAGCTCGCCGTCCGACGGATACTGCACGAGCTGAGCGCCCTTCGCGTTCTCGCCCGCGTAGGACTCACCCGTGGTGCCCTGCTGCACGCCCACGTTCTTCCCGTCGAGGTCGTCGATCGACTCGATGCCCGAGTCCGTGCGCACCAGAAGCGACTGCAGCGAGTCGTAGTACGGGTCGGAGAAGTCGATGTTGGCCTTGCGCTCCTCGGTGATCGTCATGGCCGAGGCGCCGATGTCGCACTGACCCGCGGCGAGGGTGGTGCCGGACTGCAGCGCGTCGAAGCCCACATCCTGCACCGAGAGCTTCAGGTCGAGCTGCTTCGCGATCGCCCCCAGCAGGTCGATGTCGAATCCGGAGTACCCGGTCTCGGAGTCCGCGTCCTCGACCTCGAACGGCGGGTACGGGATGTCGGAGCAGACCGTGAGCGTGCCAGCCTCGATCAGACCGTAGTCGTCGCCGGCCGCGGGAGCGTCGCTGCTGCCCGCGTCGGTCGATCCGGTGGCGCATCCGGCGAGCGCGAGAGTGGCGGTGGCCACGAGTGCGAGACCGGCGAAGAGGGTACGACGGGGCATGTCGACTCCTGGGGTTCGGGGGCAGGTGCGCCCGCGGACGGGTAGGAGATCATCTAAACATGCGGCTCGTCGCGTGACCAATGACACGGGCAGACGACCGCATTACGTTTGTGTTTCGGTGCCTCCCCGCGCGGCACCCGGTCTCACACCTCGACGTCGACGGCCACACGACCGGAGACGACGGAACGGATGTATCCGGCGACCTCCTCGTGCGCAGGGTGCACCTGGTACTGCTCCAGAGCCTCGACGGAGTCGAACTCCGCGACGAGCGTCACGTCCCAGTTGGCGTCGGGGTAGACGTCGTTCGCGCCCGCCCAGATGCTGCGCAGCTGGGGAACGATGCCGTCGAGCGCGTTCAGCCGGCGGGCGACCTCGGCCGCCTGGTCCGCGCGGGTCTGCGCATCGTCGGCGGCGAGCTTCCAGGCCACGACATGGCGAATAGTCATCGGGGTGTCTCCTGATCGGTCAGGGCGTCGGCGCTCACGGCTTCCTCCAGCGCCTCGCGCAGGCGGTCGGGCGAGACGCGCCAGTGGGCGTGCAGGCGGCCGTCGATCAGCACCACCGGGATCTTCTCCCACCACTGCTCGTACAGCGCGGGGTCTTCCGCGATCGACGCCTCGACGATCTCGATCCGCTCGGCGGCGGCGTCGGGCAGCTCGGCGACCACGGCGTCGACGACCTCGGAGGCCACGTCGCACAGATGGCAGTCGGGCTTGCCGATCAGGGTGAGCGTGGTCACGCCGACGGCACCTCGACCTCGCGACCCTGCGCGATCCACTCGCCCGTGCCGCCCTCGACGTTCGTCGCGTCATAGCCGCGCGCCTCGAGCGCCTCGACCACGCGAGCCGAACGGCCGCCGGCCTGGCAGATCACGTCGAAGGACTCGGCGGGCAGTTCGTCGAGACGGTTGCCGATCTCGGACATCGGGATGTTCACCGCGCCCGGCACGTGGCCGGCCGCGAACTCGTGCACCTCCCGGACATCGATGAGCGGGGTACCGGAGCGCTCGGCGAGCTCGGCGACGGTGATCGACTTCATGACATCCTCTCGGCGGTGCGGCACGGCAGAGACACAAAGCGCCCGTCCGAAGACAGGCGCTCGGTGTCTGGCCGCTTACTTCTTGTTGCGGCGCTGGTGGCGAGTCTTGCGAAGCAGCTTGCGGTGCTTCTTCTTCGCCATGCGCTTGCGGCGCTTCTTGATGACAGAACCCACGGAAACCTCACTAAGTCAGGGGCTGGGTGTCGCCGAATCGGACACCCGGGTACGGGCACGAAAAAATGCCTCGGATCATCCTAGCAAACCCACGGGCCGCCTCGCGCCGCCCTGCGGATCAACCCGCGTCGGCGATCGGTCGCTGCAGCGCCTCGGCCACGGCCGACTCCGGGACGCGGTAGCTGCGGCCGAAGCGGATGGCGGGCAGCTCTCCGGAGTGCACGAGCCGGTACACGGTCATCTTGGACACGCGCATGAGCTCGGCGACCTCGGCCACCGTCAGGAATCGGACATCTGGAACCTCGGGCATCCCACGTACCCCTTTCTCGATGTGCACACTCTATGGGTTTCCTGGGACGCGTGTAAACCCATGTGACTCGTGTGATCAGTGGGACGCGGGCACCGTGGCGAACGCCCGCACCGGGAAGGTGCCGAACCCGCGGATCGCGGGCGGGGCCGCGGTGAAGCGGGCACCCCGCGAGGGCACCGCGTCGAGATCCGTGAGGTGCTCGACCACGTGCACGCCGGCGGCGAGGAGGATGCTGTGCGCCGGACGCTCTCCGCCGCTCTCGGTGTCGTCGATGTTGAGCGAGTCGATCCCGACCAGGCGCACCCCCGCCTCGACCAGGAAGCGGGCGCCGTCCTCCGTGAGGTACGGCGCCCCCTCCGCATAGTCGGGCGTGCCGAAGAGCCGGCTCCACCCCGTGTCGAGGAGGACCGCCGAGCCCCGCAGGTCGCGGTCCGCCAGGGTCGCCGCACGGATGCCGCGGCGCTCGGGCGACCAGGCATCGCGCAGGTGGAAGACCTCGGCGGGGAGGCCGACCAGGGTGCGCAGGTCGAGTGCGGCGAGATCGTCGCCGTCGCCGTAGCGGTGCCAGGGGGCGTCGAGGTAGGTGCCGGTGTTGCCGATCATCGTGATCACGTCCATCGCGAACTCGGTCCCCGGCGCGTAGCGCTCCCGGGATGCGGCGCGCGTGAGGAACGGGGCGATGGTCGGCGCCGGCAGCCCGGGATAGGTGATCATCCCGGCCTCGATGGGGTGGCTGAGATCCACGATGCGGTCCTCGGCCCCACCGCCGCTCGGTGCCTCGACTCCGCGGCTTCCGCGATGCGGCTCCTCGACGATGCGCAGGTCGCGGAGGTGCACCTCGTCGACCAGCGCCAGTCCCAGGTGGCGGACGAGCAGGGTGCCGATCTCCTCGGCCGAGAGGTCTTCCCGGGGAAGGTCGAGGCGGAACCCCTCCCCGTGCATGCCGCCGCCGTTGGCGAACGTGATCGAGAAATCGAAGTGAGCGCGGTGCGGAGCGGTCGTCATCCCCCCATCCTGCCCATCCGGCGCGGCGCCGGGGTCGCTCAGCCGGACTTCCTGGCCTTCGCCACCCGTTCGCGCGCCTCGCGAAGAGCCTGACGCTCGAGCTTGCGCGCCGCGCGCAGCGCCTTCTCGGCATCACGGCTGGCCTTCTGCGCCTCCTTGAGGCGCTTGTCCCCGGCGAGCTCCGCCGCATCGAGGGCGACCCACTCCTCGGAGACCCGGTGCTGCTCCCCACGATCGAGACCGTCGAGGTAGGCCGCGACACCGTCGAGCGTGCGCTCCACGGCGAAGCGGAACGGATCGGCCGGCGACAGGAACACGCCGTCCTCGATCGCCCGGCGGAGCGCGGGGAACTCCTCGGCCGAGATCACCCGATCGAACAGCGACGCCTCCCGCATCGCCACCTCTTCGGCGGAGAGACCGGAGGAGCGGGACTGCTCCGAGTACCCCGCCTGCACGATGCCGCACCAGCGAGCGTGGCCGGTGATCGCGAGGGCGACGGCCATCCGCTCGTCGGCGGTGAGCGGTGTGTCATCGAGCGCGGCGAGACTGGCGTCCAGCCAGGCGGAGCTGTTGGGGGTGATCGGCGAACCCGAGATCGGCAACGACAGGATCCACGGGTGGCGCAGGTAGACGAGGATCTGGGCCTCGTACAGCGCGAGCAGCCGCGCGCGCCAGCCCTCGACCTCGAGGTGGCTCTCCGGAGGAAGTCCGGTCGCCTCCTCCTGCATGAGCAGCAGGAGGTCGTCCTTCGCGGAGACGTAGCGGTACAGCGACATGGGGGTGAAGCCGAGCCGGGCGGCCACCGCTGCCATGGAGACGGCGCCGATGCCCTCGCCGTCGGCGAGTTCCACCGCGGCCTCCACGATCTTCTCGACACTCATCTCCCGCTTCGGCCCGCGCTGGGGATTCGCCGCGACGCCCCAGGCGAGGGCGATGCCCCGGGGGAGCTCGGGAGGCTCGATGTCGGTCATCCGCCCATCCTACTTCTGTTTATTTCATAAACAGTGTGTTACCGTCATACACAATTGCGTTGCCCATACACAGTTTTTGCGATACACAGAAAGGGATCCTGATGGAGACAGCCATCCAGGTGCGCGACCTGCGCAAGGCCTTCGGGCCGAAGCCCGTGGTCGACGACCTCGCCTTCGAGGTCGCCCGCGGCGAGGTCTTCGCTCTGCTCGGACCGAACGGCGCGGGCAAGACGACGACCATCAACATCCTCACCACCCTCACCGCCGCGGATGCGGGATCGGCGACCGTGGCGGGGTGGGATGTGCGCTCGCATCCCGACGAGGTGCGCCGGCGCATCAGCCTCACCGGGCAGGCGGCCGCCGTGGACGACGCCCTCACCGGTACCGAGAACGTCGTCATGTTCGCGCGCCTCTCGGGACTGGGGCGGGCGGCCGCGCGGCGCCGCGCCGAGGACCTCATCGCCCGGTTCGCACTGACCGACGCGGCGTCCCGCGCCGTGCGCACCTACTCCGGCGGCATGCGCCGTCGCCTCGACCTGGCGCTCAGCTTCGTCGTGACCCCGGAAGTGCTGTTCCTCGACGAGCCCACCACCGGGCTCGACACCCGTAGCCGCCGCGACCTGTGGGACATCATCCGCACGGTCGCGGGTGCCGGCACGACGGTGTTCCTCACCACCCAGTACCTGGAGGAGGCGGATCAGCTCGCCGACCGGATCGCCGTCCTGCACGACGGCCGGATCGCGGCGCTGGGCACCGCCGCCGAGCTCAAGGCGCGTATCGGCGGCGACACGGTCGAGCTCCACGACAGCCGGGGAGAGCTGCGGCGCGAGATCCCGACCGACGGCACGGTCGCCGGGCTGCGGCGCGCCCTCGATCGGCTCGACACGGAGGGGGACGACGGCGTCGTCACGCTCCGACGGCCCACCCTCGACGACGTGTTCCTGGCGGTCACGTCGTCCCCCGCGGGCCGGCCCGTATCCGGAGAGCCGGTCGACGCCGGCTCACCCACCCTCGAGGAGCTCGCATGAACACCGCGGTCACCACCCCGATGCCCCCGCACGCCTCCCCCACGCCGACGCCTCGACCGCGCCTGCGCGGGCTGACGGCCGAAGCCGTCTTCGTCGGACGCAGCCTGCGGCACTCGCTGCGCGACAGCGAATCACTGCTCATGGCGATCATGCTGCCCGTCATGCTCATGCTCATGTTCACGTGGGTGTTCGGCGGGGCGATCGACCCCTCCGGCGCCTACGTCGACTACGTCGTGCCGGGCATCATCCTCACGTGCGCGGGGTTCGGGGCGTCCTCCACGGCGGTGTATGTCGCGAACGACATGCGCTCCGGCATCATCGACCGGTTCCGCACCATGCCGCTGCGCGCCGGAGCCGTGCTCACCGGGCACGTGGTGGCGAGCGTCCTGCGCAACCTGGTCGCGACGGCCATCGTCATCGGCGTCGGGGTGCTGGTCGGGTTCCGCCCGACCGCGTCGCCGGGCGACTGGATCGCGCTGGGCGGGCTGATCACGCTCTACATCCTCGCGATCACGTACCTGTTCGCGGCGATCGGCCTCGCCGCCGGCAGCCCCGAGGGTGCCAACGGCTACGGCTTCGTGCTGCTGTTCCTGCCCTACCTGTCCAGCGCGTTCGTGCCGGTGGCGAGCATGCCGGAGTGGCTGCAGCCGGTCGCCGCGCACCAGCCCATCACCCCGATCGTCGAGACCATCCGCAGCCTGCTCCTCGGCACCGACGCCGGAACGCAGCCGTGGTGGGCGGTGCTGTGGTGCGTGGTGATCCTCGGCGTCGCCGTCGTGTGGGGCGCGTGGCTGTTCCGCCGCAAGGCGGGCCGCCGCTGAGCCCGTCCCGTCCAGCCCGCGCATAGCCGCCGCTCGCCGGTCGCCCAGACAGCTCTGGCACTGTCGATGCAGGACTTGTGCCGGCACCGCCGAGTCCGTTGCGGAGCTGGGGTCCGTGGATCGCCCCTGACGACATGCCCCCGGTCGTCAGGGGCGATGTCCGTTCCGGCGCGGCTGCGCGCGCGTCAGGCGCCGAGCCGCTTGAGCGCCGTGGTCACCACGTGCTTGGCCGATGCGGCCGCGCGTCCGACCACCTCGGCGGCGTGTGCCGCACCATCGGGAAGACCACCCGGGTAGGCGATGTCCGGGGCCGCGTCACCGTAAGCGTCGACGAGGAACGGGACCAGCCAGTCGTCGACGACCTCGAGCGGCTCGACGGCGAGGCTGTAGAACCGACGCTGCCCGTCCTCGCGCACGGTCACGAGCTCGGCATCGCGCAGCACCTTGAGGTGCTTGGAGACGGTGGGCTGGCTGATCCCCAGGTCGGCCACGATCTGGCTCACGCTGGTGCCGGACTCGCCTTCGGACGTTCGCCGGAGCAGGAGCTGGAGGATGTCGCGCCTCGTACCGTCTGCGATCACGTCGAAGATGTCCGTCATGGCATCAGGGTAGTCGCCCCCGGCACGGAGTACCATGACGAGGGCTCGGCGGGCGGCGTCGTGCACGGATGGATTCGAACGAGGGGGCAGCGATGTCGGGCATCGTTTCGGCGTCGTCGCCCCGACAGCGGTTCCCGGGGTCGGGCGGGCGCTTCAAGCACCTCATCACGTCGTCGCCGTCGCGGTTCGCGATCTCCGTGTTCGCGCTGCTGATCCTCGTCTTCACCGTCCTCTTCTCGCTGCCGATCGCATCGGCCGACCGCACCGTCACGCCGCTGAGCGACGCCCTCTTCACCGCCGTCTCCACGATCTGCGTCACGGGTCTGGCGACCGTGGACATGGCCAACCACTGGTCGCCGTTCGGGCACGTCCTGGTGTTCATCGGCGTGAACATCGGCGCGCTGGGCGTGCTGACCCTCGCCTCGCTGATGGGCATGCTCATCTCCAAGCGCCTCGGGTTGCGCGCCAAGCTCATGGCCGCGGGCGACACGAACCCGCTGCGCGCGCACGGCGGCGTCGTGAACGAGAGCCAGACGGTGCGGCTGGGCGAGGTCGGGCAGCTCCTCACCACGGTCGCCGTCTCGGCCCTCATCATCGAGGCCTCCCTCGCCGCGCTCCTCTACCCGGCCCTGGTGATGGCCAAGGTCGACCCGATCGCCGCACTGTGGGAGGCGCCCTACTTCGCCGCCATGGCGTTCACCAACACCGGCTTCGCCCCCAACGACGGCGGCGTCGCGGTGTTCGCCGACGACTACCTCGTGCTGTTCCTGCTCATGGTGGGCGTCTTCCTCGGCAGCATCGGCTTCCCCGTGATCTACACGCTCGCCAAGCACGTGTGGCACGTGAAGCGGTGGTCGCTGCACTCCAAGCTCACGATCGTCACCACCGTGCTGCTGTTCGTGGTCGGTGCCGCCGCGTTCCTCATCCTCGAGTACGACAACCCGAAGACGTTCGGGTCGATGGACGCCGCCGACACGACCTTCCAGGCGTTCTTCCTCTCCGCGATGACGCGCTCCGGCGGCTTCAACGTGATCGAGATGGACGATCTCAACGGCTCCTCCCTGCTCGCGGCGAGCATGCTCATGTTCGTCGGCGGCGGCTCCGCGTCGACCGCGGGAGGCATCAAGGTGACCACCCTCGCCGTGCTCGCGATCGCGGTGTGGTCGGAGGCGAAGGGACGCCAGTCGGTCGAGGCCTTCGGGCGGCGCATCCCGAGCGACGTGCAGCGCGTCGCCCTCAGCGTCGTCGCGTGGGGAGCGACCATCGTGGCCCTGTCGACCATCGTGATCGCGCAGATCACGAAGGCCGACATCAGCCACGTGCTGTTCGACGTCATCTCCGCGTTCGGCACCGTCGGCCTCTCGACGGGCCTGACCGGCGAGCTGCCGGATTCCGCCTCGTACGTCATGGCCGCGACCATCTTCATGGGGCGCGTTGGTACAGTGACTCTCGCCGCGGCAGTCGCCGCGACGTCGCGAACGCAGTACTACTCACTGCCGGTGGAAAGGCCGATCGTTGGTTGAAGTCCTGCGCGGAGACGCCCCCGTCCTCGTCATCGGCCTCGGCCGGTTCGGTGCGGCGTGCGCCGGTGAGCTCGACCGTCTCGACCGCGAGGTCCTCGCGATCGACGACAATCTCGAGCTCGTGCAGAAGTGGTCGGAGCGGGTCACCCACACCGTGCAGGCCGATGCCAGGAACATCGACGCCCTGCGCCAGATCGGCGCCCAGGACTTCCAGGTCGCGGTCGTCGCGGTCGGCTCCTCGATCGAGGCATCCGTGCTCATCACCGCGAACCTCGTCGACCTCAAGGTCCCGCAGATCTGGGCCAAGGCCGTCTCCCAGTCGCACGGCAAGATCCTCGCCCGCGTCGGCGCCAATCACGTGATCTACCCCGAGCGCGAGGCCGGCGAGCGCGTCGCCCACCTGGTGAGCGGTCGCATGCTCGACTTCATCCGCTTCGACGACGACTTCGTGCTCGCCAAGATGTACCCGCCGAAGTTCATCCGCGGCGTCGGCCTGAACGAGTCCGGCGTGCGCTCGAAGTACAAGGTCACCGTCGTCGGCGTGAAGAGCCCCGGCAAGCCGTTCCGCTACGCCGAGGCGAATACCATCGTCACCAACCACGACCTCATCATCGTGTCGGGCACCAACAGCGATATCGAGCGCTTCGCCGCCCTGGACCGCTGACCGCGCCCCATCCCGACTCCCCCTCGCGGTGGATGCGTCCCTCGACTCCCGCGTGATGGGATGGGGGCCATGACCGACCACGCCCCGGCCCCTCCCGTGCTCGCCCTCCGCGGGCTCCGCAAGCAGTTCGGCCAGAAGGTCGCCGTCGACGGCCTCTCGCTCGACGTCCCCGCCGGATCGATGCTCGGCCTGCTCGGCCCGAACGGTGCGGGCAAGACCACCACGCTGGCGATGACGACGGGGCTGCTGCGTCCGGACGCGGGCTCGGCGTGGGTGCTCGGACACGACGTCTGGCAGGACCCGGCCCGGGCCAAGGCGCTCATGGGTGTGCTCCCCGACGGGATCCGCATGCTCGACCGCCTGACGGGTGCCGAGCTGCTGCGCTACACCGGCCTGCTCCGCGGCATGCCCGAGGCCGAGGTGCACACCCGCACCGGCGAGCTGCTCGACGCGCTGGGCCTCGGCGACGACCGCGACACCCTCGTCGTGGACTACTCCGCCGGCATGCGCAAGAAGATCGGCCTGGCGTGCGCGCTGATCCACGCGCCGCGGCTGCTGCTGCTCGACGAACCGCTGGAGGCCGTCGACCCGGTGTCGGGTCAGACCATCCGGCAGATCCTGCGCGCCTTCGTCGACAGCGGCGGCACGGTGGTGCTGTCCAGTCACGTCATGGAGCTGGTCGAGTCGATGTGCGACCGCGTCGCGATCGTCGCCGAGGGGCGACTGCTGGCGCACGGAGAACTCGACGAGGTCCGAGCCGGGATGACGCTGCAGCAGCGCTTCCTGTCGCTCGTCGGTGCCCACGACCTGGGAACGGAGACGCTCGCATGGTTGCGCTCCTCGTAGGCCTGCGGCTGCGTCAGCTCGGTCACCAGCTCGCGCGCAACCCGTGGATGATCGTCACGCTCGTCGTGGTCGGCCTCCTGGCCGTCGGCATCCTCGCGACCCTGACGGTGGGGGTCGTGCTGCTGCGGATCGGTGCGCCAGACGCCGCCGTGACCGCGCTCGTGCTGACGGGAGCCGTGATCGTGCTCGGCTGGTGGATCGGGTCGATCCTCGTGAGCGGCGACGACGCCCTGGCGCCCGACCGGTTCGCCCTGCTGCCGGTCACGGCGAAGCGGATGCTCCCGGGGCTCGTGGTCGCGGGCGTCACCACGATCGGCGGCATCGGCACCGCACTCGCCCTGCTGCTGATGCTCCTCGGCTGGTCGGTCGACGTGCTCGCCCTGCTCGCCGCGTTCGTCCTCATCCCGGTGGCCCTGGCGACCTGCGTGCTGGGCGCCCGCGTCGTGAGCGGGCTGCTCGGGAAGTGGCTCGCCCGGCGCCGCACCCGCGACCTCGTGCTCACGGTGGGTGTCGTGCTGCTGGCGTCGTCCGGACTGCTGCTGAACATCGGGCTCCAGGCGCTGACGACCGTGCACGACGTCGGCGGGGCGTTCACCACCGTGGCCGAGGTCGCCGCCTGGACCCCGGTCGCCGCCGTGTTCGGGGTTCCCGCGGCGCTCGCGCAGGGGGCGGTGGGGGTCGCACTGCTCCGGCTGCTCATCGCCGTCGGCACGGTCGTGCTCCTCTGGGTCGCGGCCCGCGTCCACCTCGACGCCCGCCTCACGGCACCTCTCGTGTCCAGCGGGGGCGGCCGGGTCCGCTCGGGCGGCCTGCTCGACCGGATGCTGCCGGCGGGACCGGTCGGTGCGATCGCGGGCCGCACGCTCCACTACTTCCGCCGCGACCCGCGCCAGGTCGTCAATGTGGTGATGCTGCTGATCCTGCCCGCGATCTTCCTCGGTCTCGCCGTGATGAACGGCCTGCGGGAGGAGTCCGTGGGACTCGCTCCCGCCATCGTGCTGATCCCGGCCATCAACGCTCTCCTCGCGGGGAGCATCGTGCAGCTGGCCATCGCCTACGACAACGACGCGGTCGCCCTGCACATCCTGACCGGTGTCAGCGGCACCGCAGACCGGGCGGGACGGCTGCTCGGCTTCGGGCTGATCGGCCTCCCGGTCACGATCGCCCTGTGCGTGGCGACGTGCCTGGTCGCCGGACGACCGGACCTGCTGCCCGCGAGCCTCGGCGCGGCGCTCGGCCTGATGGCGGTGTCGGCCGGCGCGGGCGCGTGGGTGGGCGCGTTCCTCCCCGGTCGCGCTCCCGCTCCCGAGGCGAACCCGTTCGGTCGCGGATCGGCGGGCGGCGCACAGTCCTTCCTCGCGATGCTGATCATGTCGCCGATCACGCTGATCCTGGGCGGCCCGGCTCTGGGCTTCGGGATCGCCGCGATCTGGATGCCGTCGCTGGGCTGGGTGAGTCTGGCGTGTGCGGTCGTGATCGGGACCGCCGCCGTGTGGGGCGGGACCGTGCTGGGCGGCAAGACGCTCGAACGGCGGTGGCCGGAGGTGCTCGCGGAGGTGTCGAGCGAGGGCTGAGCCCCGCGCGGGTCAGGCGTCGATGTCGAGGACGACCTCGACCACGTCGCCCACGCCGAGCCCCTCCCGATCCTGCAGCACCTTCCTGATCGGCACGATGTAGCCGCCGTCCTTCGGCCACAGCGCGGTGGTCACGGTCGTGCCGCCGATCGTCACCGTCGCGGGGATCATGCCCCAGCCATAGGTGACGACGGCGGCGACATCGTGGATCATCGCGCTCTCGACCGGCGGCACCGTGACGAAGTGGAACGGCGCCGGCCCGCGCCAGAACCAGATCTCCCCCTCGACCCGCAGCCGCATGTCACGCCCCCGCGGCGAGCTCCTTCGCGCGGGCGAGCGCGGCCGCGGCGGCCTCGGCGAAGGTCCGGTCGAGGTGGGCGTCCTGCAGCACGGCGACGGCGCGCTCGGTGGTGCCCTTGGGACTGGTCACACGGCGCCGCAGCTCGGCCGGGTCTTCGCCCGACGCGTCGAGCAGGGCGGTCGCACCGATGAAGGTCTGCTCGACCATGAGCCGCGCATCCGCCTCGGTGAACCCCATCCCGATGGCCGCCGTGGTGACCTCCTCGATCAGGAGGAACACGTACGCGGGGCCCGAGCCGGAGATCGTGGACAGCGCGTCGATCTGCGACTCCGGCACCTCGATCACCGCGCCGACCGTCTCGAACAGGCGTCGCACGAGCGCCACGTCGTCCGCGGTCGCCGCGGCCCCGGCGGCGAGGCCGGTCACGCCCTTGCGGACGGTCGACGGCGTGTTCGGCATCGACCGGATCACGCGGGCTCCGGTGCCCAGGTGGTCGGCGAACGTCTGCAGGGTGACCCCGGCGGCGAGGCTGACGACGATCGTGTCGGCGGTCAGGTGCGGAGCGATCTCGCGCAGCAGCTCCGGCACCATCGCGGGCTTGACGCCCACCAGCACGATCCGGGCGCCCGACACCGCCTCGGCGTTGCCCTCCGGCCGCTCGGACAGCGCGATGCTGGTCACCCCGTCGAGCCCATCGAACGACGCCGCCTTCTCCGTCGTGCGGTTCGTCGCGGTGATCCCGCCGTCGACCGGGACGCCCGATGCGAGCACGCCGCGGAGGATCGCCCCGCCCATCGAACCGGCACCGAGGAACGCGAGGGAGGGAAGTGAGTCAGCCATGTGGTCATCCTACGGCGGGCGCTCCGGCGTCCCCCGACCGGCGGTTCTAGACTCGACGCATGAGTGCATCCGGAGGAAGCAAGGCCATCGTCGCGGCGTTCCTGGCGAACCTGGGCATCGCTCTCGCGAAGTTCCTCGCGTGGGCCCTCTCCGGCTCCGCCTCCATGCTCGCGGAGGCCATCCACTCGGTCGCCGACTCGGGCAACCAGCTCCTCCTCATGCTCGGCGGACGCAAGGCCCAGCGCCGAGCCGACCGCGCGCACCCGTTCGGCTACGGACGCGAACGCTACGTGTACGCCTTCGTCGTCTCGATCATCCTGTTCTCGGTCGGCGGCCTCTTCGCCATCTACGAGGGCGTCGAGAAGCTCACGAACCCCCACGAGCTCGACAAGACCTGGTGGTGGCTGCCTCTCGTCGTGCTGCTGATCGCGATCGGCCTGGAGTCGTTCTCGCTGCGCACCGCCGTGAAGGAGAGCAACCTCGTGCGCGACCGGGGCCAGTCGTGGCGGTCGTTCGTGCGGCGCGCCAAGGCCCCCGAGCTTCCGGTCGTGCTGCTCGAGGACGTCGGCGCCCTGACCGGTCTGACGTTCGCGCTGCTCGGCGTGGGCCTCACCCTCCTCACCGGCAACCCCCTCTTCGATGCGCTCGGCACCGTCATGATCGGCGTGCTGCTGGTGCTGATCGCGATCGTGCTCGGCGTCGAGACGAAGAGCCTCCTGGTGGGCGAGGGAGCCACGCAGGCCGACGAGGACCGCATCGTGGACGCGATCACGGACGGCCCGGAGATCGAGAAGATCATCCACCTGAAGACCCTGTACCTCGGGCCGGACGAGCTCATGGTCGCCGCGAAGATCGCCCTCAACGCCGACAAGCCCCTGCGCGAGGTCGCCGACGACATCGACGCGATCGAGAGCCGCATCCGCGAGGCCGTTCCGGTGGCGCGCGTCGTCTACATCGAGCCCGATGTGTACCGCCCCGCGATCGACCCGGAGCCCTCGACGGACGTGTTCGTGCTCAAGTCCTCGGACTGAGGCGCGGCGGTCGCGCAGTGATCCGACCCGGCAGTCACCGCCGCTGCGCGAAGAAGTCACGCAGCAGCGCGGTGGACGCCTCTTCGTCGACCCCGCCGATGACCTCCGCACGGTAGGGAAGACGTCGGTCCCGCAGCACGTCGTACATCGACCCGGCCGCACCCGCCTTGTCGTCCCACGCGCCGAACACCACGCGCCCGACGCGCGCCTGCAGGATCGCGCCGGCGCACATGAGACACGGCTCCAGCGTCACCACGAGCGTGCAGCCGTCGAGGTTCCACGAGCCGAGTGCCGCCGCGGCCGCCCGCAGGGCCACGACCTCGGCGTGACCGGTCGGGTCGTGCGTGGTCTCCCGCGTGTTGCGGCCCTCCGCGAGCATCCGCCCCTGGGCGTCGAGCACCACGGCGCCCACCGGGATCTCGGCGTCTGCGGCGGCCTCCGCGGCCAGCACGAGCGCGCGCTGCATCGCAGTGCGGTCGGCGGCGGTCATGCGTCGAGCCTACGGCAGCGCCAGCGGCGCCCCGGAGGACCGATGTCGTGCGCGCGGTCGCGGCGCATTAGCCTGTATCCATGCGTGTTCACGTCGCCGACCACCCCCTCATCACCCACAAGCTCTCGGTGCTGCGCGACGCGCGCACCCCGTCGCCCGTGTTCCGGCAGCTGACGGAGGAGCTCGTGACCCTCCTGGCGTACGAGGCTACGCGCAGCGTGAAGGTGTCGCCGGTGGAGATCACGACCCCGGTCACCACCACCACGGGCGTCAAGATCTCCGAGCCGCGCCCCATCGTCGTCCCCATCCTGCGCGCCGGCCTCGGCATGCTCGAAGGCCTCGTGAAGCTGCTCCCGACCGCCGAGGTCGGCTTCCTCGGCATGGTCCGCGACGAGGAGACGTTCGAGCCCACCACGTACGCCGAGCGGCTGCCGGACGACCTCAGCGACCGGCAGTGCTTCGCGATCGACCCGATGCTCGCGACCGGGGGATCGCTGGCCGCGGCCATCCAGTTCCTGTTCGACCGCGGCGCGAAAGACGTCACGGCCATCTGCCTGCTCGGCACCCCCGAGGGCGTCGCCGCGATCGAGGCGATGGCCGGCGACCGGGATGTGACCCTGGTGCTGGGTGCCCTCGACGAACGCCTGAACGAGAAGGGCTACATCGTGCCCGGCCTCGGCGACGCGGGCGACCGCCTGTACGGCACCGTCTGACCCGGGCGGCCCGACCCCGGGCGGCCCGAGGCTACGTCAGCGCGTGAGCACGGCAGCGCGTCAGCACGACAGCGCGGGAGCACGGCAGCGCGGCAGCGCGTCAGCACGGCACCGCGCGAGCATGGCAGCGCGTCAGCGCGTGAGCACGGCACCACCACAGCGGGTCAGCGCGTCAGGCGGTACGCGCGCTCGTCTCCGTACCGCGTGAATCCGGCCCTGGCGAGGATCGGCGCCGAGGTCGCGACGCGGCCCTTGACCAGCGCGGTCGCCGCACCGCGCGCCGCGCTCTCCCGCAGCCGCTCCGCGAGCACGGCCCGATAGGCACCACGCCCTCGGTCGCCGTCGAGGGTCGCCGCACCCCACAGTCGCGTGAATCCGTCGACGATCGTGCACCCGCCCGTGCTCACCGCGCGACCGTCGATGCGACCCAGCACCCGGAACCCGGTGCCCGCATCGAGGGCGGCCGTCAGCTCCGCGAACTCGGCGCGAAGCTCGTCGCCGTCGAGCGGCCGTTGCTCCCAGACGGGGACGTTGATCTCATCCACCTCCCGAAGCTGGTCGACCGTGCGCACGACCTCGGCCGAGACGCCCGGCGGCACATCGACCGCGCCCTCAGTCGTCGGACGGGCGAACACCGTGACGGTGTCGACGTGCTCGGCCCCGCGGCCCACCAGCTCCTCTTCGAGGTCGGGCTCGTCGGCCGGGTTCGTCCAGAACGTGAAGACGGTCTCGCCCCAGGCCTCCACGCGCTCCAGCGCCCGCTCCACGACCTCCGCGGCGGAACGCGTCGACGACACGTGCGAGCCGCGCACCCCGCCCCCGAAGCGCTCCGGGTAGCGCACGAGGAGCAGGTCGTCGCGGACGTGCTCGCTTCCCCGCGGGAACCACGCCCACCCGGCGGCGGCACGGAGGACGTCTTCTGCCGCGGGCATGCCGTCGGCACTCGGCCGCGCATCGGCCGGCGTCACGAGTCCTCCTCCGCCGCACCCACGAGCCGCGCGAAGGCGCTCAGCCGCGCGACGCCCTCGGGCGTGTAGGGCAGATCGTCGAGCAGCGCGGGCGAGTGGATGAGGTAGGCCAGCACCTGGGCGCGCGAGATCGCGACGTTCAGCCGGTTCTGCAGCAGCAGGAACTCCGGCCCCCGGGGCGCGTCGCGGCCGCTCGACGCCGCGAGTGAGGTGATGGAGACCACGGCCTCCTTGCCCTGGAAGTTGTCGACCGTGCCCACCGGCACCCCACCGAAGCCCGCCGCCTCGAGCGCGTCGTGCACCAGCTGACGCTGGGCGTTGTACGGCGCGACCACGATGATGTCCGCCGGGGTGAGCGGCCGCGCGGAGCCCGCCGGATCGTTGTCGCGGAAGGGGCGACCGACCAGGTCCCGCACGATGCGGACGACCTCCGCAGCCTCCTCGGGCGACTGGGTCGCGTTGCCGCGATGGCGCAGGGGGACGATGTGCAGCCCCGGGTCGACGCCCTCGATCGACCGCCGCTCGGTGCCTGGTGCGGATGCGAGCTTGCCGGCGTACGCGAGCTGCGACACCGGGGCGGCCACGAACGGATGCATGCGCCACGACTGCGCCAGGAAGTAGCCGTACTCCGGTCGCACGACGGGATCGCCGTCCATCACCCATCCGAGCGCGGACGTGTCGACCGGCTCGGGGTGCGCCCCCTGACTCACCTGCGGAAGCTGCTGCGGATCGCCCAGGAGAAGCAGCCGTTGTGCTCCGGCTGCGACCGCGATCGTCGACGCGAGCGAGAACTGTCCCGCCTCATCGATCACCAGGAGGTCGAGGCCCCCGCGCGCCACGCGCTGCGTGTTGCTGAAGTCCCACGCCGTCCCGCCGACCACGGCCCCCTCATGCTCGTGCTCGGCGAGGAACGCCGCCATGCCGTTCTTGGGGATGACGGTGTACGAGGGATCGCCGCTGTCGTCTTTCGGGGCCTTCGCGACCTGAGCGGGCGCGACGCCGTCGGCCACGATCCGCTCCAACAGCGTCTCGATGATGGCGTGCGACTGCGCCACCACGCCGACCCGGAAGCCGTGCTCGTTCACCAGACGCGCGATGACCCGCGATCCCGTGTACGTCTTGCCCGTACCGGGAGGGCCCTGCACGGCGAGGTAGCTGCGATCGAGGTCGAGGACCCCGCGGACGATCGCGTCGATCGTGTCGCTCCCCGGCTCCGGCAGCGGAGCCCCGGAGACCGTGCGAGGCGGGCGCCGCCGGATGATGTCGGTCGCCGCATCGTCGGGGAACCCCGGGGCGGCCGCATGCACCGCATCGGCCCACTCGTCGATCGCCTGTTGCAGCGACACCACCCGCGGGGGCGCGGCCGGGGTGAGGGCGACCGGCAGCTCGTCCCACGTCTGCCCCTGCACCGCCGACTCGACGATCAGATAGCCGTCGTCGAGCACCTCCCGCACGCTCACGGTGTGCGGCACGTGCACGGCACGCGACGGCACCTCGGTGTCGAACGGCGCCGGCGCGTCGTACAGCGCGAACGGCTGAGCGCCGGGGCCGAGGGTCGTGCCCGGTGACACCTCACCCCGGATCTCGACCTCGCGCGACATGACCCTCCGGCCCTCGCCGATGCTCCAGTCGCTCCGCACGCGCGAGGATGGCGCATCGACCTTGACCACGTCGCGCGTGCCATCCCACATGGTCACGGGCTCGCGGAGTCGCTGGAAGTGCGACACCCAGAAGCTCTTCGCCTCCCGGGGGAAGTAGTCGATCGCCGCCGCCGCGATCCGATGCACGAGCCCGTCGCCGCCGGCCTCCATGTCCCTCTCGGCATCACCGAGAAGGGCCAGCGAGCGAGGCGACGGCTCGTAGATCACCTCGTCGGCGTCGTCCGGAGGCGCCGGCGTCACCCCCTCTCGGCGCGCGATCTCGATCAGCCAGTTGCGCAGCCGCCTCGTCGACACGCAGTCGTAGCGGTTGTAGTCGGCGAGGTCGGCGAACACCGCGTCGGCCTCCGCCTGCGCGCCCGCCGCCGCCAGCTCCCGCGCGGCCACGTACTGCACGATCGAGTCGTCGCCCTTCTGCACGTCGCTCGTGCGCACGTCGTCGCCCATGTAGAGCGGCTCGAGCTTCTTGATCGAGTAGGAGCGCGACCCCACGCGGACCGTGCGCAGCACCAGCGGATACAGATCGACGAACACGCCCTCGCGCAGCAACCGGTCCACCTCGCCCTCGCGGACTCCGTGGCGGGCGGCCATCGCGACCAGGTGCGACGTCTCGTACGGCGCGTAGTGGTAGATGTGCATGCCCGGGTGCGCGGCCCTGCGGAGCTTCACGAAATCGAGGAACGTCTCCAGCGCCTGGCGCTCCTCGGCGAACGTGTGCGCCCACAGCGCGGTGTACTGATCGGCGTTGTCGACCCACCCGAACAGGTAGTCGATGCCCCACTCCGACTCTCCGTCTGGGGCGGGTTCGGTGTACAGCGGGTCTCCCTCGAAGTCGAAGAAGATGTCGCCGTGGCTCGGTACCGGCAGCGTGTGGATCGCAGGGGCGTAGTGCACGTCGTACGTCGGTACCCCCTCGGCATCGGCGCGGAGCTGGAGCTTCGCCTGCGACCGGAGGTTCTCGAACGTGTCGACGTTCATGCCCTCCGGGGCTCCGGACGCCGCGGCCAGGTCGTCGATCGTCTCGATGCCCGCCGCGCGCAGCCGCGCGCGCTGGACGGGCCGCATCCGCGCGACCATCAGCAGGTCGCGGTGGGCGATCACCTGCTCCTCGCACGTCGCACAGCGTCCGCACGCCACGATGCGGAGATCGCCGCGGTCGTCGCCCCACGCCAGCGGCTCTCCCTCCTGCCCCTCGGCCACGGCCCGATCCGCGATGAGCGCGCGCAGCCGCGCCCGACGCACCCGGAACAGCGGCAACAGGTCGTCAACCGCGTGCGTGCTGACGCTGTGGTCGCCCAGGATGAGGTCGACCTCGTCGGCCCGGGGGATGCCGAGGCGATCGAGCTGATCGACATATGCCGCGAGCTGCATGAGCGCCGTGACGCGGGCTTTCCGCGCCAGCTTGGAGTCCTGCACGCGCCACCGCCCGTCGGCGTCTTTACGCAGGAAGTCCGCGAAGCCGACGAAGTCCTCCGTCGCGAACGCCGCCTGGAACACCACCAGCGCGTCGGAGCGCAGGGCCTCGATCGTCTCGCCGACGGCCGCGGCCAGAGCTTCAGGATCGTTCGAGCGGATCTTGTCGACGCGGTGCACCCGCTCCCGCCCGAGCTCGCTCAGGTACCGGTCGAGTACGTTCTGCTCGTGCACGTCTCCCAGCTGCGCGGCCCGCTGCAGCGTCGCATCCTCCGGCTCCTCGACCACCGGCACGCGGCCGAGCTTCGCGTCGATCGCTCGACACCAGGCGAACTCGCACTCCGCCGCCGCCTTGAGGTCGCTCGCGCTCCAGACGACCCGCTGCGCCTCCGTGTCGATCCGCACGATTCTCCCGTTCTCTCGGATGCTTCGACACTATCCGCGGCATCCGACACGGGCGAAAGCGAGCGCGACCGCGCCCTTCCCTCGACGCCTCAGCGCCACCAGGTGTCGTCGGGAGTGACGGGGAGGTGGCGCTTGTGCTGGGTCGCGAGGTAGCGCGACTCGATGCGACCGGCGACGTCAGGGTCGACCTCCTCCCCCTCCAGGAACGCGTCGATCTGCTCGTACGTCAGCCCCAGCTCGTCCTCGTCGGCTCGTCCGGGCTGGCCATCGAGGAGGTCGGCCGTGGGCACCTTGAGCGCCAACCGGTCGGGCGCGTCGAGGAACTGCAGCAGCGAGCGGCCCTGTCGCTTCGTGAGGCCCGACAGCGGCAGCACGTCCGCGGCGCCGTCGCCGAACTTCGTGTAGAACCCCGTCACGGCCTCGGCCGCGTGGTCGGTGCCGATCACGATCAGGCCGTCGTGTCCCGCGAGGGCGTACTGCGTCACCATGCGCAGTCGCGCCTTGATGTTGCCGCGGTTGAAGTCGGTGATGTCGCCGGAGACCGCCGCCTCGATGTCGCGCTCCACGCCGTCGACGCCGTTCTGGATGTTCACCTCGACCGAGGAGTCCGGGGCGATGTAGTCGAGCGCGGCCTGCGCATCGTCCGCGTCGTGCTGCACGCGATACGGCAGCCGTACCGCCAGGAACGTGGCCTCGCCGCCTTCGGCCCGCACGCGCTCGACCGCGAGCTGCGCGAGCCGGCCGGCGAGGGTCGAGTCCTGACCGCCGGAGATGCCGAGCACGTACCCCCTGGCACCCGTCGTGCGCAGGTAGTCCGCGAGGAAGCCGACCCTCCGCTCCACCTCCGATTCGGGGTCGATGTCGGGCCGGACACCCAGGTCTTCCGCGATCTGCTTCTGCAACGACACGTGATCCTCCGCTCTTCGCCTGGCCCCAGTATCCTCCCTCCGCGCAGCGGCGGGGCGGCGGCGCGGCGCTCGCACGCGGCATCCAGCCGAGACCTGAGAGAATGAGGCAGTGAAACTCCTCGTCGCCGCGCTCGCGTCCGAACTGTCCGCCTTCCCCGACGAGCTCGACGGCTTCGACCGGCTGGTCACCGGCCCCGGCAAGCTGCAGGCCACCTACGCGCTCACCCGCGCCCTCGACGCCCGGCGCTACGACGAGGTCGTCGTCGTCGGAACGGCGGGGGCCATCGAGCCGGGGCTCGAGGCCACCGTCCACGAGATCGGCTCCGCATTCCAGCACGACGTGACCGACCTCGACGGCGTCTCCGGCCAGCACGTGTCGCTTCCCGCACGCGTGAGCACCGGCCGTGACGGCGTGCTGATCGCGACCGGAGACCACTTCGTGGAGGACGCCGAGGTGACCGCGGTCATCCGGCCCACCGGTGCCGCCCTCGTCGACATGGAGACCTACGCGTACATCTGGGTGGCCGGGCAGTTCGGGGTGCCGATCCGCGCGTTCCGTGCCGTCTCCGATCAGGCCGAGGACGGCGCCCTCACCGACTGGCGCGCCGCGGTCGCGCGATGCAGCGTCCAGCTGCGCGACGTCATCCGCGCCGAGTACGGGGTCTGACCCGCGTCAGCGCGCCTCGATCACGCTCGGACCGTTCGCCAGCGCCCGCACGGTGAGCTGTGCGGGGATCTGCTCCTGCATGGCCTCCACGTGACTGATCACCCCCACCGTGCGACCGCCCTGGCGCAGTTCGTCGAGTGTGCGCATGGCGATGTCGAGCGTGTCGCCGTCGAGTGAGCCGAAGCCCTCGTCGATGAACAGCGTGTCGAGGCGGATCCCTCCGGCGCGCGCTGTGACGACCTCGGCGAGTCCGAGCGCGAGGGCGAGCGAAGTGAGGAACGTCTCGCCGCCGGACAGCGACTGCGGAGGTCGGGTCTGGCCGGTGAAGGCGTCGGCCACCACGATCCCGAGGCCCGACGCGGCCCCTCGCGCCGCCAGTGCGTCGGAGTGGCGCAGCTGGTAACGCCCCTCCGACATGTCGTGCAGGCGACGGTTGGCCGCCTCGACGATCTCCTCCAGCTCTGCGGCGAGCACGAAGGTCTCGAGCGTCATCTTGCGGGTGTTCGCGCCGCGCCCGGCGATCGTGTCGGCGAGGTTCTTCAGCACCTCGAACTCCGCCGCGTCCTCGGCCGTGCGCGCGTGCTCGTCCCCGGCCGCGGCGAGGAGTCCGGACAACCGGGCGGCGTCTCCAGCGGCGACGGTCGCGGCGTCGACGGCGGCCGACCAGAGCGCCCGGGCCTCGCTCGACACGCGTTCCGCGGCCGCGGTGTCGATCGGCTCCTCGGGCAGCGTCTTCAGCTCGAGGTCGAACAGGATCTCCCGTTCCTTCTCCCGCTGCACCGTGTGCTGAGTGATGCGGGCGTCGAGCGCCTCCTGCTCCGCCGACGAGCGCAGAGCCTCCTCCGCATCCGAGACCTCGGCGAACACCGACGCGAGCAGCGCGGCATCGCGCTCCCGGTCGGCCTCGACGACCGCCCTCTCTCGACGAGAGCGCTCCGCGCGCGCGTCCGCCAGCCGCCGGGCGACCTCGGTGCGGGCGGTGGTCTCGGCGATCCGCTCGGCGACCGATCCCGCGTCGCCACGGGCCTGCGCGATCTGCTCGTCCGCGTCGCCGTTCCGTTGCACCAGCAGCGCCAGGTGCTCGCGCGCCTGGGCCAGCGCCGCTGCGGCCGTCGCGACCTCGGAGTCCTGACGCTCCTTCCGAGCCAGAAGATCGGCGCGCACGGCCTCGAGCTCTGCCGCTCGCTGCTCCGCCTCGACCGCGGCGGTGTGCTCGTCCTCGGCGGTCCGGTACTCGCGCTCGGCGCGCTCAGGATCGCGTCCGTCGGCCTTCGCCGTCGCGGCCGCGAGCTCGGCACGGAGCCCGGCGCA
>NZ_SSDO01000366.1:0-202 GCF_004794395.1 Microbacterium sp. K41
GCCGCCGACGGGACGGTAGCCGCCCGCGCCGTCGGTGTCGGCGTAGGTCCACGGCGCCCGCACGACGGGGCGCTCCGCGATGCCCTCGGTGGTGTGCGTGTCGCTCGCGACCACCGGCACGTCGGCCAGCAGGAACCGCAGGTGCGCGAGGTTCGTGAGGCGGCGACCGCGGGCGCTGGCCGGGCGGAGGGCCGATCCGGCC
>NZ_SSDO01000367.1:0-3389 GCF_004794395.1 Microbacterium sp. K41
CGGGCGGGGCGACCGTCGCGGCCCGTGCGCCCCGGCGCCGGCCCTCCCCGGAGCGCATCGCCGCGGGACTCACGCTCGTCGCGCTCGTCGTGCTCGGTGTGCTCGCGGTGCGCGACGTCGACATCTCGATCCCCGCGATGGTGCAGAGCTGGGGCAACGCGCAGAACTTCCTGGCCCGCGTCGGCGGCCTCTCCTTCCCGGAGCCCGGCGAGCTCCTGTGGCTCATCGCGCTGACGGTGGGCCTCGTGCTCGTGGGCACCCTGCTCGCCGCGGTGCTGTCGGTGCCGATCGCCTACCTCGCCGCCTCCAACACCACCCCGGGAGCGGGCTGGCGCGCCGCGGCGCGGTTCGTCGGCGTGCTGACCCGCGCCCTGCCCGACGTGGTGCTCGCGATGGCGTTCGTGCTGATGTTCTCGCTCGGCACCCTGCCCGGCATCCTCGCGATCGGCATCCACTCGATCGGCATGATCTCCAAGATGTTCGCCGACGCGATCGAGCAGATCGACGAGGGGCCGCGCCTGGCGATCCGGGCCGCGGGCGGCTCGAAGCTGCAGGAGTTCACCGCCGGCATCCTCCCGCAGGTGCTGCCGAGCTGGGTGGCGACCGTGCTGCACCGCAACGACATCAACCTGCGCGGCAGCGTCGTCCTCGGCTACGTCGGCGTCGCAGGGCTCGGTCTGGAGATGTCGTATGCGTTCAAGGCGCTCAACTACGGCAAGGGTCTCGGCATCGCGCTCGTGATCTTCGCGCTGTGCATCGCGATGGAGGTCGTGTCGAGCCTCGTGCGCGGGGCCATGCTGGGCGAGCAGCGGCAGACGCGCTCCTGGATGGACCGCCTCGTGCACCCCCGGCTGCGCCGCACGACCGCGCCCACCGCCGCCCGGTCGGAGTGGGCAGCGACACCGCAGACCGCCCTCCGCCGCCCCTGGACCGCGCAGCGCGTGCGCCACACCCTCGCCGGGGTCGCCGCCGTCCTGGTCGTGATCGGCAGCGTCGCGGTGAGCCAGATCACCTGGCTCGACCTCTTCACGTTCTGGGCCAAGCTCCCCGAGGTCGCCGCGCGCTTCTGGCCGCCGTCGTTCGGGAACTACGACGCGCCCGCGATGCTGGAGGCCATGCGCGAGACCGTCGCGATCGCGCTCGCCGCGACCGTGCTCACCCTGCTGCCCTCCCTGCTGCTCGGCTCGCTCGCCGCCCGCAACGTCGCCCCGAACGGAGCCGCGCGAGGGACCGCGCGCCTGCTGCTCGTCGGCATCCGCGGCATCCCGGAGCTCATCCTCGCGATCGTGCTCGTCGTCATCACGGGACTGGGCGCCCAGGCCGGCGTCATCGCGCTCGCGATCGGCGGCATCGGGTTGCTGGGCAAGCTCATCGCCGACTCCCTCGAAGAGGTCGACCGCGGACCGGAGCGCGCACTGCGTGCGGTCGGTGCGACCCGCCTGCAGACCTACGCGGCCGCCACCGTGCCGCAGGGGACCAGGGCGCTGATCGGGCACAGCTTCTACATGCTCGACACCAACATCCGTGCCGCCACCATCCTGGGCATCGTCGGCGGCGGCGGCGTGGGGTACTACCTGCTGAACGCCAGCCAGGGCTCACGCTACGAGACGGTGACCGCGATCGTCCTGATGATCCTGGTGACCGTGCTCGCGGTGGAGGGTCTCGCGATGTGGATGAGGAAGGTGTTCCGATGACCCGCGCGAACGACACCGCCGACGTGGTCGTGATCGGTGCGGGCATCGTGGGGCTCGGCGCCGCGTACGCCGCCGTCCGCCGGGGGCTGCGCGTGATCGTGCTCGACCGCAGCGACCGGCCCGTCGGTGCGACCGTGCGCAACTTCGGGCACCTGTGCATCGGCGCCCAGGGCGGAGACGCGCGGCGCTACGCCGACACCTCGCGCGAACTGTGGCTGCGGCTCGCCCGCGACGCCGGGTTCTGGCTGCGCGAGTCCGGCACGCTCGTGGCCGCCAGGCACCGGGACGAGCTGGACGTGCTGGAGGCGGCGGCGCACGACGGCGGCATCCGGATGCTGGACAGCGCCGAACTGCGCCGCCGGGCGCCGCTGCGCGCGGAGGGGCTGCACGGTGGCGCGCTCATCGATGCCGACCTGCAGACCGATCCGCGCACTGCGGCCGCCGCGATCGTGCGCCACCTCGCCGCGAACGGTGTGGACTTCCGCTTCCGCACCGCCGCGACCCGCCTCGCCGACGGACGGGTCGAGACCACGCGCGGTCGCATCGATGCCGGGGTCGTGGTCGTCGCCGTGAACCACGACCTCGACCAGCTGCTGCCCGAGCTCGCCGAGCGGCACGGTGTCGCCCGCTGCGCCCTCGACATGATGCGGGTCGCGGCGACCCTCCCGCGACCGCTCGACGCGCCCCTGCTCACCGGGTGGTCGCTCATCCGCTACGGCCGGTTCGCCGCGACCCCGCAGGCCGCGGCGCTGCGCGAGCGCCTGCACGCCGAACGCCCCGACCTCGCCGCGCTCGACCTCAACCAGATGTACACGCAGCTGCCCGACGGCACCCTGATCCTGGGCGACTCGCACGCGACCGCGACCGCTCCCGCGCCGTTCCAGCCCGAGGCCGCGTTCGCCGCGTTCCTCGCGGAGGCTCTGGCGCTGTTCGACATGCCGGAGCCGCGCGTGATCGAGCGGTGGCAGGGCGTGTACGCCAAGGCCCCGGGCGAGTTCCTCGTCGACCGCGGCGACGACGGCACCCTGGTGATCGCCGCGACCACCGGCATCGGCATGACCTGCGGGCTCGGACTCGCCGAGCTCACCCTCGCCTCGGCCCTCGGCCGGGCACCCGCCCTGGAAGGAACACCATGACCACTCCGATCGAACTCGTCGTCCTCGACATGGCCGGCACCACCGTGCGCGATGACGGCGTGGTGGAGCAGGCGTTCCAGCGCGCCGCCGAGCGCACCGGGGTGGCCGCGCGGCTGCCGTGGGAGGAGGCGCTCGACCACGTGCGCGCCACCATGGGGCAGTCGAAGCTCGACGTCTTCCTGCACCTCGCCGACGGCGACCTCGCCGCCGCGCAGCGCGCCACCGCCGCATTCGAGGACGCGTATGCGGAGATCGTCGCGGAACACGGCGTGACCGAGATCCCCGGGGCCGCGGACGCGATCCAGGGGCTCAAGGACGCCGGACTCGCCGTGGCCCTGACCACCGGGTTCGCACCAGTGACCCGGCAGGCGCTGCTCGACGGGCTCGGATGGGGCGACCTCGTCGACGTGGCGCTCTCACCCGCGGACGCGGGCCGCGGCCGTCCGGCGCCCGACCTCGTGCTCGCCGCGCTCCTGCGCTGCGGGGCCTCGGCGGTGGACGCGGCCGCGGTGGTCGGCGACACCGTGAGCGACGTGCAGTCCGGGCGCCGCGCCGGGGC
>NZ_SSDO01000368.1:0-14257 GCF_004794395.1 Microbacterium sp. K41
AAGGCGCGCTCGTCGAGGGAGCGGCGGAGGGCGCGGCAGGCGGGGCGTAGCCGGGAGCCGGCGGAGCCGTCAACCCGGGCTGCGGCGGCGCATAGCCCTGGGGCTGCTGCGGGTAGCCCTGGGGCTGCTGACCGTAACCCTGCGGGGCACCGTAGCCCTGCGGCGCCGCGGTCGCGGAGGGCTGCACCGGGACGCCGTCCCACACCGTGCGGTCGCCGAGGAAGCCGTTCCCGGCCCACGAGGCGGGCTGGATGTTGGGGTTCCACCGCGACTTGTCGAAGGCGTTGATACCCAGCCACACCGGCGGGAGGAAGAAGTACAGGATGACCCAGACCGCATCCTTCTGCAGCTTCAGTCCGACCCGCCACGCGGCGATGAGGTCGAGGACACGGCCGGCGATGCCGACGAGCGGGAGGATGAGGAACCAGCCCAGGACCGGGATGATCGCCCCGACCACGCCGGCGCCGATGAGGTACAGCACGAGCCACGGGCTGAGGTCGCCGAGCTTGTAGAAGATCATCGAGTTGTAGACCGGGACCCAGGCGCGCCACTTGCCCTGGACACCGGCCTTCTCGAAGACCTTCATGTAGAACCAGGCGTAGATCGCGTACACGATGAGCGGCAGGATCGTGTACAGCAGCGTCAGCGCGACGAGTGCGCCGCCTGAGATGCCGTAATCGTAGTAGTCGTCCAAGGTTCCCCTCCAGAAGGCTGATATTCCCGGGTGATGCGCTGCTTACACTAGCGCGTCACCGCCGCCGCGCGCAGGACCCTCGCTGACGTCCCGCGCCGCGAACCGGTCTCACTCCGCGACGACGAGTTCCAGCTCGCCGGGATGGTCGGTCTCGCGCAGCACGATGCCTCGCCCCTCCGCCCACCGCAGCAGTGCCCGGCGGGAGCCGATGCGCGGTCGGTCCTCCGCGAGTGCACGCACCAGGAGGCCCTTCGACTTCTTGTTGAAGTGGTTCAGCGCTCTGCCCTGCTCGGTGACCACGCGCACATACGCCGAGGGCACCGATGCGGGCACGGGTCCGAGACCCACGTACGCCTCGCTGCGCAGGTCGAGGACGAACGACGGCGCCTCGTCCGCGATCGCCGAGGTCGTGGCTTCCGCCCAGTGACGCCGGAGCCGCGGCACCCCGGGAAGCGACGTTCCCGCGGCGAGGCGGTAGGTCGGGATCGGGTCGAGCGCGCCGACCGGACCGAACGGCGCGCTCTGGATCCACACGTGGGCGTCCGCCCACCGCCGTGACGCCGGGGAGAGCGAGGCCGCGTCGAGGGCGTCGAACAGCACGCCGGTGTAGCGGTCGATCGCCGGCATGGTCGGCGCGCTGCGGAGAGCGCGGTTGTGCGCGATGTCGTCGAGCTGCCGCTCGCTCAGCTTGAGGACACGGCGCGCGGCCTCCTCGTCGGCCGCGAGCTCGACCAGGGCGTCGAGCACGGCCGCGCGATGCTCAGCGAGAGACGGCAGCGGCAGGACACCGAGGTCGAGCGGCGCGCCCGTGCCTCCGGGACGCTTGGTCTCGGACGGCGGAAGCAGGATCTTCATGGCACCTCGTAACGCAGACGCGTCCGCCTCGACACCCGAGGGTGCCGAGGCGGACGCGATGTTCAGGACTGTCAGGCGATGAGAGCCGCGTTGCCCGCCACGATGGTCAGAACGTCGCCCTCCATGGAGAGGAAGCCGTCCTGCGCGTTGGCGAGCACCTTGGCGCCGTCGGTCTGGGTGATCCGGACCTGGCCCTCGGCGAGGATGGCCAGCACCGGCTCGTGACCGGACATGAAGCCGATCTCGCCCTCGACGGTCTTGGCGACCACGAGGCTCGCCTCACCCGTCCAGACCTCCGCGTCGGCGGAGACGAGGCTGACGTTGAGCGCCATGATCAGGCGTTCTCCTTCTGGATCTGCGCCCAGCGCTCCTCCACGTCGGAGATGCCACCGACGTTGAAGAAGGCCTGCTCGGCGACGTGGTCGAAGTCACCGCGGGTGATCGCGTCGAACGACTCGATGGTCTCCTTGAGCGGAACCGTCGAACCCTCGACACCCGTGAACTTCTTCGCCATGTAGGTGTTCTGCGAGAGGAACTGCTGGATGCGACGTGCGCGCGACACGACGATCTTGTCTTCCTCGGAGAGCTCGTCGACACCGAGGATCGCGATGATCTCCTGCAGCTCCTTGTTCTTCTGGAGGATCTGCTTGACCGTGGTCGCCACGCGGTAGTGGTCCTCGCCCAGGTAGCGGGGGTCCATGATGCGCGACGTCGAGGTCAGCGGGTCGATGGCCGGGTACAGACCCTTCGACGCGATCTCACGGGAGAGCTCGGTCGTCGCGTCGAGGTGCGCGAAGGTCGTGGCCGGAGCCGGGTCGGTGTAGTCGTCGGCCGGCACGTAGATCGCCTGCAGCGAGGTGATCGAGTGACCACGCGTCGAGGTGATGCGCTCCTGGAGGAGGCCCATCTCGTCGGCGAGGTTCGGCTGATACCCCACGGCGGAGGGCATGCGGCCCAGCAGCGTGGAGACCTCGGAACCGGCCTGCGTGAAGCGGAAGATGTTGTCGATGAAGAGCAGCACGTCCTGCTTCTGCACGTCACGGAAGTACTCCGCCATCGTCAGAGCCGAGAGGGCGACGCGCAGACGCGTCCCCGGCGGCTCGTCCATCTGGCCGAACACGAGCGCGGTCTTGTCGAAGACGCCCGCCTCCTCCATCTCGTGGATGAGGTCGTTGCCCTCACGAGTGCGCTCACCGACACCGGCGAACACCGACACACCACCGTGGTCCTGCGCGACGCGCTGGATCATCTCCTGGATGAGGACGGTCTTGCCGACACCGGCGCCACCGAACAGACCGATCTTTCCACCCTGCACATACGGGGTGAGGAGGTCGATCGACTTGATGCCCGTCTCGAACATCGTGGTCTTCGACTCGAGCTGGTCGAAGTTCGGGGCCTTGCGGTGGATGGGCCAGCGCTCCGTGACCTCGATGGTCTCACCGGGCTCGCCGTTGAGGACCTCGCCGATCACGTTGAAGACCTTGCCCTTGGTGATGTCACCGACGGGGACCGAGATGGCCTCACCGGTGTCACGCACCTCCTGACCGCGGACGATGCCGTCGGTCGGCTTGAGGGCGATGGCGCGCACCAGGTCGTCACCGAGGTGCTGTGCAACCTCGAGGGTGATCTCGGTCGACTCCTCGCCGATCGTGATCGTCGTCTTCAGCGCGTTGTAGATGTCGGGGATCGAGTCGTGCGGGAACTCGATGTCGACAACCGGACCGTTGACGCGGGCGACGCGCCCGACGACCGCGGTCGCCGGCTGCTCAGCCGTGGCGGTGGTGGTCATTTCTTCGTCTCTTTCCTGAGGGTCTGTCAGCTCGATGCGAGGGCGTCGGCGCCACCGACGATCTCGGCGATCTGCTGGGTGATCTCGGCCTGACGCGCGTTGTTGCGCAGGCGGGTGTAGTCGGTGATGAGCTTGTCGGCGTTGTCGCTGGCGGACTTCATCGCCTTCTGCGTGGCGGCCTGCTTGGCGGCAGACGACTGCAGGAGGGCGTTGAAGACGCGGCTCTGGATGTACACCGGCAGGATCGCGTCGAGCACCGTCTCGGCATCCGGCTCGAACTCGTACAGCGGGTAGACCGTGCTGCCCGCCTCCGAGTCGTCGGCCTCCGCGATCTCCAGCGGCAGCAGGCGCACGGACTCCGGCGACTGCGTCATCATGCTGACGAAGCGGTTGTAGACGAGGGTGATCTCGTCGACGCCGCCGTCCTCGCCACCGCGGTTGAAGGCCTCGAGAAGCGTCTGCGAGATCTCCTCCGCGGTGTGGAAGGACGGGGTGTCGGTGTCGCCGGTCCACTCCGCGGCCGCCTCGATGCGACGGAACTGGAAGTAGCCCACCGCCTTGCGTCCGATGAGGTAGAACACCGGCTCCTTGCCCTGCTCGCGCAGCAGCTCCGCCACCTCGAGACCCTCACGGAGGATCTGCGAGTTGAAGGCACCGGCGAGACCGCGATCGGACGAGAAGATCACGACCGCGGAGCGGCGGATGTTCTCAGGCTCACGCGTGAGCGGGTGGTCGACGTTCGAGTGCGTCGCGACGGCGGACACGGCCCTCGTCACGGCCCGCGCGAAGGGGGTGGACGCCTTGACGCGCGCCATCGCCTTCTGGATGCGCGAAGCCGCGATGAGTTCCATCGCCTTCGTGATCTTCTTGGTCGTCTGAGCAGAAGAGATCTTCTGCTTGTAGACCCTGAGTTGAGCGCCCATGAATCAGTACCTCACGCGATTACGCGCGACGACCCTTGACGATCTTCTCCTGGTTGACGTCGTCGGCCTCGGCCGCAGCGTGCTCCTCGTGGCCGGGGGCGCCGATGGCGTGGCCCTTGCCGCCCTGGAACTCCAGGAGGAAGTTGTCGGTCTGCTTGTCGAGCTCGGCGACCGTGTCGTCGTCCAGCACGTTCGTCTCGCGCAGCGTGTCGAGCACCTTGGTGTTGCGACGCAGGTAGTCGAGCAGTTCGCGCTCGAACCGCAGCACGTCCTCGACCTCGATGGTGTCGAGCTTGCCGTTCGTGCCAGCCCAGATCGAGACGACCTGCTCCTCCACGGGGTACGGCGAGTACTGCGGCTGCTTGAGCAGCTCGGTCAGACGGGCACCACGCGACAGCTGACGACGCGAGGCGGCGTCGAGGTCGGAGGCGAACATCGCGAAGGCCTCGAGCGAGCGGTACTGCGCGAGCTCCAGCTTCAGCGTTCCGGAGACCTTCTTGATCGACTTGACCTGAGCGTCACCACCGACACGCGAGACCGAGATACCCACGTCGACCGCCGGACGCTGGTTGGCGTTGAAGAGGTCGGACTGGAGGAAGATCTGGCCGTCGGTGATCGAGATCACGTTGGTCGGGATGTACGCCGAGACGTCGTTCGCCTTCGTCTCGATGATCGGAAGACCCGTCATCGAACCGGCGCCCAGCTCGTCGGACAGCTTCGCGCACCGCTCGAGCAGGCGCGAGTGCAGGTAGAACACGTCGCCGGGGTAGGCCTCGCGGCCCGGCGGGCGGCGGAGCAGCAGCGACACGGCGCGGTACGCCTCGGCCTGCTTCGACAGGTCGTCGAAGATGATCAGGACGTGCTTGCCGCCATACATCCAGTGCTGGCCGATGGCCGAACCGGTGTAGGGCGCCAGGTACTTGAAGCCGGCGGGGTCGGACGCGGGAGCCGCCACGATCGTGGTGTACTCCAGGGCGCCGGCCTCCTCGAGCGCGCCCTTCACCGAGGCGATGGTCGAGCCCTTCTGGCCGATGGCGACGTAGATGCAGCGGACCTGCTTGTTGACGTCACCCGACTCCCAGTTGGCCTTCTGGTTGATGATCGTGTCGATCGCGATCGCCGTCTTGCCGGTCTGGCGGTCGCCGATGATGAGCTGACGCTGACCACGGCCGACCGGGATCATGGCGTCGATCGCCTTGATGCCGGTCTGCATCGGCTCGTGCACCGACTTGCGCTGCATGACGCCGGGGGCCTGGAGCTCGAGCTCGCGGACGCCCTCGGTCGCGATCGCGCCGAGACCGTCGATCGGGTTGCCGAGCGGGTCGACCACGCGGCCGAGGTAGCCGTCACCGACCGGGACCGAGAGGACCTCGCCCGTACGGGTGACTTCCTGGCCGGCCTCGATACCGGTGAAGTCGCCGAGGACGACCACGCCGATCTCATGCTCGTCGAGGTTCAGGGCGAGGCCCTTGGTGCCGTCTGCGAACGTGACGAGCTCGTTCGCCATCACGCCGGGCAGACCCTCGACGTGCGCGATGCCGTCGGCGGCGTCGATGACGGTGCCGACCTCTGTCGCAGCAGCGCCGGTGGGCTCGTATGCGGCGGCGAAGTCCTTCAGCGCGTCACGGATGACGTCGGGGCTGATCGATAGTTCTGCCATTGTCTTCCCTTTGTATCTGGGTGCGCGGTTCCCCGCGCGAAGTCGTGTTAGCCCGCGAGCTTCTGGCGAAGGTCGGCGAGTCGTGCGGAGATGCTGCCGTCGATGACGTCATCGGCGATCTGCACGCGCAGACCTCCGACGACGGCGGGGTCGATGACGACGTTGAGCGAGACCTCGCCGTCGTAGCGACGCGAGAGGGCGTCGCTCAGACGGGTGCGCTGCGCATCGCTGAGCGGGGTCGCGGTGTGCACCGTGGCCACGACGAGGCCGCGCTGGGCGGACACGAAGCGGATGGCCCTGTTCAGGAGCTGGCGGACGCGCCGCTCGCGCGGACGACGCACGAGGGACGAGACGATCAGCGTGGTGGCCGCACCGGCGGAGGATCCGGCGAGGAGGCGCTCGACGAGCTCCCCCTTCGCGTCTTCTCCCCCGAGGCGGCTGCCCAGAGCGAGTTCGAGCTCCGGGTTCGCGGCGACGAGCCGGGCGAAGGCGAAGAGCTCACCCTCGATGTCCACACCGGGCTCGGCGATCGCGGCGGACCGGATCGCGAGCTCCTCGATGCCGTCGACGAGCTCGTCGGCGCTCGACCAGCGCTGCGCCACGGCTGCGCTCAGAACGCTCTGAGACGCCGCCGAGAGCCCGCCGAACACCGCGGAGACGACGTTCTTCCGCGACTCCACGGACGCCGACGGGTCGGCCAGCGCGCCGCTCAGCTGAGACGAATCGCCCACGGTGCGCGCGGCGACGAACAGCTCCCGCGCGGTGTCGAGGGTGACGTCCTTCGCTGCGGCAAGCGCCTGAGTGGATGCCGCGAGTGCCTGAGCGGTCGCGCTGCCCATTACTGAGCCGCCTTCTCGGATGCTTCGAGATCGGCGAGGAAGCGGTCGACCACGGCGGCCGCGCGAGCGTCGTCGGACAGCGTCTCGCCGACCACGCCACCGGCGAGGTCGAGTGCGAGCGAGCCGACCTCGCTGCGCAGGGAGACGAGAGCCGTCTGGCGCTCGGCCTCGATCTGCGAGTGCGCGGTGGCGGTCAGACGCGCAGCCTCGCTGGCTGCGGTCTCCTTCGCCTCGGCGATGATCTTCTTGCCGTCCTCACGGGCGGCCTCGCGGATCTCCCCGGCCTCGGTGCGCGCCTCGGCGAGCTGGCGGGTGTACTCCTCGAGGGCGGCCTCCGCCTGCTTCTGCGCCTCATCGGCCTTGGCGATGTTGCCCTCGATGGCGGCGGACCGCTCGTCGAGCATCTTCGTCAGACGGGGAAGGGCGACCTTCCACACGACGATGAGGATGATGAGGAACCAGAAGCCCGACCAGATGATGTCGTACCACGCGGGGATCAGCGGGTTGTTCGCCGCCTCACCCTCAGCCGCGAGGTTCGTGACAAGAGCGTTCAGCATCCTGTCTCCTTCAGAAGTCGGTGGGGATTACGGGAAGGGGATGAATCCGACGGCGATGCCGACGAACGCAAGCGCCTCGGTGAAGGCGATACCGATCCACATGAGGACCTGCAGGCGACCGGCCAGCTCGGGCTGACGGGCGACGCCCTCGATGGTCTTGCCGACGACGATGCCCACACCGATGGCCGGACCGATGGCCGCGAGGCCGTAGCCGACCGCCGCGAGGTGGCCGTTGATTTCAGCGAGAACCGTAGTTGCGTCCACGGGTTTTTCCTTTCGTTGGGTGGGAGGGCTGTTGCCCGCCCGCTCAGTGCTCTTCTGCGACCGCGAGCTGGATGTAGACCGCGGTGAGGACGGTGAAGACGTAGGCCTGCAGGACGGCCACCAGGATCTCGAAGAGAGTGAAGGCGCCGCCGAAGGCGAGGGTTCCGATACCGAGGGCAGCCCAGCCGCCGCCCGCGGTGAAGAAGAAGAACTGGGTGGCCGCGAAGCACAGCACCAGGATCATGTGGCCGACGACCAGGTTCATCAGCAGTCGCAGGGTGAGGGTCACCGGGCGGATGATGAACGTCGAGATGAGCTCGATCGGCGTGACGATGAAGTAGACCGGCCACGGCACGCCCGACGGGAAGAGCGCGTTCTTGAAGAAGTTCTTCGGGCTCTTCTTGATACCGGCGTAGATGAAGGTGACGTAGCTGACCACGGCGAGGGTGAGCGGGACGGCGATGATCGCGGTGCCCGGCATGTTCAGGAACGGGATGATGCCCGTGACGTTCATGAACAGCACCATGAAGAAGATCGTGGTGAGGATCGGCAGGAACCGGTCGCCGTCCTTGCGGCCGAGCAGGTCGTGCGCGATGCCGCCGCGGACGAAGCCGAGACCCATCTCGACCAGGCTCTGGAACCGCCCGGGCACGACCTTCATACGGCGCGTGCCCAGCCAGAGGATCAGGACCACGGCGATCACCGAGAGGAGCTGGATCAGGTGGATCCGGTTCACCGGGATGGGACCGACGTGGAAGAGGATCTCCGGGAAGAACTCATCGATCGAAGGGCCGTGGAACTCGCCATCGGAAGACGCGAGTCGGGGGGTCAGGGTCGCAGCAAGATTAAACAGCGCGGGCTCCAGCTTCGGGGCACCGGTCAGAACCGGGGCGACGATGGTCGGTGTGCTTCAAGCGCAAGCGCTCGCGGGCGAGCGGCGGGCACTCCCCCACACTATCAGAATCCAAGGGTGCCCTAAGACCGCGGAGCGTCGTCCGCCGGGCCGGTGGAGCCGCCGTTCGCGGCGCCGGGCGCGCGGTCCTCCGGCACCTCGGTCGGCAGCGTGGTGTCGCTCACGTTCGGCAGGCGCATCTGGGTGAGCACCACCACGTCGATCACCAGCGACATCACCACCCCCGCGACGATCGAGAGGAAGAACACCATCGGGTCGAGCCACGGCTGCCCCGACAGCAGGATCATCACCAGCACGAACACGCCGAGCTTGAGCAGCCAGCCGCCCAGGACGATCGCGAAGAACAGCTGCACGTACAGCGGGTCGCCGTACCACCGGTTCGCGATCAGGATGCTGATACCCGTGATCGCGAGGAACAGCGCCGCCAGCAGCACGCCGAGAAGGCCGCTGACCAGCCCCTCCCCCTGGGCGACGGCGAAGCCGATGCCGCCGGCGAGCAGCGCCAGCACGACGGTCGCCACCGCCGACCAGACGAGGGTGCGACGCAGGATCGGCGTGCTGGAAACGGGACTCGGGCTCATCGGGGCTCCACGGGGGTCGGGTCGGGTTCAGCGGCCGCCGGCGCCTTGCGGCGGCGGGTGGGACTCAGGGTGATGACGAGGCAGGCGGCGATGCCGACCACGCCGAAGCCGACACCGGGAAGGTACTGGCCGGGCCAGTCCTCTCGCGCACCGACGTACATGAGGAGGACGGCGAGGGAGATCACAGCCGTCCACGCGTAGAAGATGAGGACGGCGTCGCGGTCGCGGTGGCCGAGGTCGAGCATCCGGTGGTGCAGGTGCTTGCGGTCGGGCGAGAACGGCGACCGGCCCGCGCTCATCCGCCGCAGCACCGCGAGCCCGAAGTCGAGCAGCGGCAGCAGCACGACCAGCAGCGGCAGCAGGATCGGCAGGAACGCGCCGACGAGCTGCGACCGGCCGAGGCGATCCGGCTCCAGCGCCGACGGATCCATCTGCCCGGTGATCGCGATCGCGGACGTCGCCATGAGCAGGCCGAGCACCAGCGCACCGGAGTCGCCCATGAAGAGCTTCGCCGGGCTCCAGTTCAGCGGGAGGAAGCCCAGGCACGCCCCGATCAGCACCGCCGCGAGGAACGTGGAGAGGTTGAAGTAGCTGGAGGCGCCGGAGTCGCGCGTGAAGATGTAGGAGTACGCGAAGAACACGCCGTTCGAGATCAGGCACACGCCCGCGACCAGGCCGTCCAGCCCGTCGATGAAGTTGACCGCGTTCATCACGATCACGATCGCGAACATCGTGATGGTGATGCTCAGCCAGCTCGACACGACGATCAGGTCGCCGAAGGGCAGCGACAGGATCTGCAGTCCCCCGCCCACGGTGATGATGCCTGCGGCCAGGAACTGCGCACCGAGCTTGATCATCCAGTCGAGGTCCCACAGGTCGTCGACGACGCCGATCACCGCGATCAGCAGGGACGCCGCGAGGATCGCCCACATGGTCTGCGGAGGCGTCCAGATGCTCTGGAAGAACGGGTTGGCGGCCGACACCGCGAACGCCGCGACGATGCCGAGGAAGATGGCCACGCCGCCCAGCCGCGGGGTGGGCGTGGTGTGCACGTCGCGCTCACGGATGCCCGGGTACAGCTTGAAACGGAGGCTCAGCCGCCACACCGCCCACGTCAGCACGAAGGTGATGGCGGCGGTGACGATGATCGTGAAGAGGTACTGCTTCACGAATCCCCGTCCTGCTCCTGCTGCTGCTCCGGCTCGAGCAGCTCGCCCAGGACCTCGTGCAGCTGCTCGCGCGTGACGACGCCGTGCCGCAGGATCCGCACGACCCCCTCGCCGTCGTCGGCGCCGCGACGCACGAGCGAGGTCGCGTCGACGATGGTCGAGGCGATGCCGTTCGCGCTCATGCCGTCGGCGAGGTACACCGCCACGCTGTCGCCGAGCATCTTCTCGGCGTCGAGCGCGGAGATCGCCGCGTCCCGTCCCGTGAGGTTCGCACTGGACACGGCGAGCGGCCCGGTCTCGGCCAGCAGCTCCAGGACCACCCGGCCCTCCGGCATGCGCACGGCGACGGTCCCCTGGGTCTCCCCCAGGTCCCACACCAGCGACGGCTGCGCGGGGAGCACGATGGTCAGCCCGCCGGGCCAGAACGCGTCGACGAGGCGCTGCACCGGCTCCGGAACCGACTCGGCCAGGGCCGTCAGGGTCTCCTTGCTGCCGATCAGCACGGGCGGCGGCTGATCGCGCCCTCGACCCTTCGCGTCGAGCAGACGCTGCACCGCCGTCGGCGAGAACGCGTCGGCGGCGACGCCGTACACGGTGTCGGTGGGGATGACGATGAGGTCGCCGCGGCCGATCGCCTGGCGCGCGTTGCGCATTCCGGCGAGCAGCTGCGCCTCGTCGCGGCAGTCGAAGATGGGGGACATGACGGTTCGATTCTATGCGGGACGGACGTCGGAGATGCTCGGAGACCCCTGATCAGGGCCGGATCGCGGTGGTCGCACGGTCGCGCAGCGTCAGATCGCGGTGCGTGGCCGCGGCGCGCCAGCCGTCCGCCGTGAGCAGCTCGCGGATCTCCGCGCCCTGCAGCTCCCCGTGCTCGATCACGAGCACGCCCCCCGGGCGGAGCAGACGCAGCGCCCGGCCGCTCAGCACCCGCACGACGTCGAGCCCGTCCGCGCCGCCGTACAGCGCGAGCGCCGGATCGAACAGGCGCACCTCGGGGTCGCGCGGAACCGCGGCATCGGGGACGTACGGCGGATTCGAGATGACCACGCTGGCGGTGCCGTCGAGCTCGGGGAACGCCTCGGCCAGGTCGGACAGCACGAGCGTGAGGTTGCCGGTACCGGCGACGTTGCGTGCCGCCCAGGCGTGGGCCTCCTCGGACAGCTCCGCGGCGAAGATCCGCGCGTGCGGCACCTCGGTCGCCATCGCCAGGGCGATCGCGCCGCTGCCCGTGCCCAGGTCGACGCCGACCGGGGCGGCCTCGCCCGAGTTCAGCAGGGCGTCGATCGCGAACTGGGCGACGGTCTCGGTCTCCGGCCGCGGGATGAACACCCCGGGGCCCACCGACAGCTCCAGGTGCCGGAACGGCGCGACACCCGTGAGGTGCTGCAGCGGCTCCCGCCCGGCGCGACGGGACACCAGGCGGGTCAGCGCGGCCTGCTGCTCCTCGTCGATGCGGTCGCCCCGCACGATCGCCGCCTGCACCTCGCCCCGCCGCCGGTCGAGCACGTGCGCGGCCAGGAGCTCCGCGTCCACGAGCGGGTCGGGGACACCGGCATCGGCGAGGCTCTGCGCGGCGGCGCGCACGACGGCAGCGATCGAGGAGTCGGGCATGCCTCCAGCGTAGAGCGCCCGCACCCGTCACATTGCCCTCCCCCACAGGCCGCTCCCGTAGTCTGGGAACCGCAGCGACCCGTGAAGGAAGGCCTCACCCATGCCCGGCATCCACTCCGACATCACCACCGCTTTCGGCAACACCCCGCTCGTGCGCCTGAACCGGGTGACCGAGGGACTCGGGGCCACCGTGCTCGCGAAGCTCGAGTTCTACAACCCGGCCTCCAGCGTCAAGGACCGCATCGGCATCGCCATGATCAACGCGGCCGAGGCGTCGGGACAGCTGAAGCCGGGCGGCACGATCGTCGAGTCCACCAGCGGCAACACCGGCATCGCCCTCGCCATGGTCGGCGCGGCCCGCGGCTACCGCGTGATCCTCACGATGCCCGCGTCGATGTCGAAGGAGCGCCGGGTGCTGCTCAAGGCGTTCGGCGCCGAGATCGTGCTCACCGACCCCACGAAGGGCATGAAGGGGGCGATCGAAGAGGTCAAGCGCATCGTCGACGAGACCCCCGGCGCGATCTGGATCCGCCAGTTCGAGAACCCCGCCAACCCGCAGATCCACCGCGAGACCACGGCGCAGGAGATCCTCCGCGACACCGACGGCGCGGTCGACATCTTCATCGCCGGCGTCGGCACGGGAGGCACGGTGACCGGCACCGGGCAGGCGCTCAAGGCGGCGAAGCCCGGCGTGCAGGTCATCGCCGTCGAGCCCAAGGACTCCCCCGTGCTGACCGAGGGGCACCCCGGCCCCCACAAGATCCAGGGCATCGGCCCGAACTTCGTCCCCGACGTGCTCGACCGCGAGGTGCTCGACGAGATCATCACGGCGGAGTTCGACGAGTCGCTGCGGGTCGCACGCGAGCTCGCGGCGAAGGAGGGCCTGCTGGTCGGCATGTCGTCCGGTGCCGCGGTCGCGGCCGCGCTGACGGTCGCCGCGCGACCAGAGAACGCCGGCAAGACGATCGTCGTGATCATCCCCGACACCGGTGAGCGCTACCTCTCCACCGCGCTGTTCGAGGACTTGCGCGAAGACTGAGACCGCCGATGGGACTGATCGCGCGAATGCGCGAGGACATCGCCGCCGCACGCCTCCGCGACCCCGCCGCGCGCACGTCGCTCGAAGTGGCCCTGCTCTACCCGGGCCTGCACGCCATCTGGGCGCACCGGGTCTCGCACGCACTGTGGCGTCGACGGCTGCGACTGCTCGCCCGCGCGGGGTCGCAGCTGTCGCGCTGGCTCACCGGCGTGGAGATCCACCCCGGCGCGCGCATCGGCCGGCGCTTCTTCATCGACCACGGCATGGGCATCGTGATCGGCGAGACCGCGGAGATCGGCGACGACGTGCTGATGTACCACGGGGTCACCCTGGGCGGACGCACCCGCGACGTCGGCAAGCGGCACCCGACGCTCGGCGACGGCGTCGCGGTCGGAGCCGGCGCGAAGATCCTCGGCCCGGTGACCGTCGGCGACCGCTGCGTCATCGGGGCGAACGCGGTCGTCACGAAGGACGCCCCCGCGGACAGCGTGCTGGTGGGTGTGCCGGCGAAGCCGCGTCAGCGCACCGCGGGCGAGGACACCAGGGCCCTGCTGACCGCCCCCGACTACTCCATCTGACGCCCAGCACGGGGCGCACGCCTCGCGCCGCGCGCCTCGAGTCGGCGCCGCAGGAACAGCCACGGGAGCAGCACGCTGCCGACGGCCGTGACCAGCCACACGATCACCGACCCCAGCAGCCAGCCGGTCAGGTCGGTGATGCGCAGACCGCCGATCGGGAGCAGCACGACGACCAGGAGCGCGATGAAGGTCGATACGATCCCGATGCCGCCCATCAGCACCGGCGCGTAGCGATCCGCGAGCCTGCTGACCCACGGTGACAGCACCGTCTGCAGCACCGCGAACACGAGGATGCACACCACGAAGCCCCACCACTGGCTCCACTGGATCTGGAACCCGTCGAGCAGCACGTCGGCCGCGAGCAGACCGAGGCCCGCCGACACCAGATACAGGAGAGCGCGGAACAGGAGGGTGATCACGGGGCCGAGCATAGCGGCACCGAGAGGCCGCACTCAGGAATCGGATCCCACCGCGGCGAGCCGCGCCTCCTCATCGGCCGCGATCGCGCTCTCGATGATCGGATCGAGCGCGCCGTCCATCACCTGGTCGAGGTTGTATGCCTTGAAGCCGGTGCGGTGGTCGGCGATCCGGTTCTCCGGGAAGTTGTACGTGCGGATCCGCTCGGAGCGGTCCATGCCGCGGATCTGCGACTTGCGCGCATCCGACGCCGCCGCGTCGAGCTCCTCCTGCTGCTTCGCCAGCAGCCGCGCACGGAGCACCCGCATCGCGGCCTCGCGGTTCTGCAGCTGCGACTTCTCGTTCTGCATCGACACGACGATGCC
>NZ_SSDO01000369.1:0-286 GCF_004794395.1 Microbacterium sp. K41
GAGCAGCGCGGTGCCGTCGGGCAACGGGTGTCGTCCGGCGTCGAAGCGCTCGGCCGCCGTGGCCTCGTCGATCGCGAGGCGGCGGTGGAACCGCTCGCGGAGGTTCTGCGCGGTGGGCTCGTCGAGGCGCAGGTCGCTGGCGAACTGGGCGAGGAAGGCCTCGGGCGCCGCGGCACCGGCGAGCACGGCCACAGCGGGCACCGGCACGGTCGTGCGGGCGGCGGTGAGGGCGCCCAGCGCGCCGAAGGAGTGACCGATCAGCGCCTCGAACGGGCCGTGCTCGGCC
>NZ_SSDO01000370.1:0-1171 GCF_004794395.1 Microbacterium sp. K41
CCGTCGACGGGCGCGGCTGAGCGCGGCGCGGCCGGTAGGGTGGCCGGAGGCTGCCCCGCCCCGGGGGCGAGGAGGTACCTGTGACGACCATGCGTGACGTCGCCGCGCGCGCGGGCGTGAGCACCAAGACGGTCTCGCGCGTGTTCAACGACGACCCGCACGTGCTGCCGCACACCAGGGCCCTGGTCGAGCAGGCCATGCGCGAGCTCAACTACGTCCCCAACGTGCTGGCCACCACCTTCCGCGCCGGGCGGACCTCGGTCATCGGCGTCGCGGTGCCCGACATCGTCGACCCGTTCTTCGCCTCGATCGCCCGCGCCATCGAAGACGTCGCGCGCGGGCGCGGACTGTCCACGCTCGTCACGAGTCTGGGGTCCGACCCGGAGGGGGAGCGTCCGGCGATCGAGTCGATGCTCGGCCGGCAGCTGTCGGGACTGGTGATCGCCCCGGTCGGGGTCGACCACTCCTGGTTGGAGCGGTGGCGCGAGCACACGCCGATCGTGTTCGTCGACCGGGCGCCCGTCGGCCTCGACGCCGACACGTTCGTCGAGGCCGACGAGCGCGGGGCCGTGGCGGCGGTGCAGCACCTGATCGGCCACGGGCACCGGCGGATCGCCTACGTCGGCGACGCCGTGCACCTGTCCACCGAGGCGAACCGGCTGGAGGGCTGGCGACGCGGGCTCGCGGAGGCGGGGATCGCGGCCGACGCGGAGCTGGTGCGATCCGGCGTCTCGGATCGGGAGGCGGCACGGCAGGCGGTGGCGCAACTGCGGGCCCTCGACGACCCGCCCACCGCCCTCTTCTCGGCCAACGCGCGGTGCTCGATGGCGCTCGCCGCGGCGCTGCGCGACGAGCCCCTCGCGATCGTCGGCTTCGGCGACTTCCCGATGGCCGACGTTCTGACGCCGGCGCTCACCGTGATCGACCAGGACCCGTATCGCCTGGGCACGCTCGCCGCGGAGCGCATCTTCGACCGGCTCGGCGGTGCGGAGCCCGCAGGGCCGGCGGTCGCTGTGATCGACGTCGACCTGGTCGAGCGCGAGTCGTGCCGCACCGGGGCCGCCCCGGTCTGAGCCCCTCGACCCGCGGGTCAGCCCAGGGCGGCGATGCTCGCGCGGGCCCCGAGCGTGCGGAGCGAGGCGCGCGCGGCGACGAACTCCGCCCGCAGCCG
>NZ_SSDO01000371.1:0-357 GCF_004794395.1 Microbacterium sp. K41
ACCCCGACGGCGCCCTCAAGGTCGGCCGTCGCGGCAGCGCGCGGGTGCGCCTCTCGGTCACCGGGCGCGCCGCCCACGCCGCCCTCGATCCGGAGCACGGGATCTCGGCCGTGGACGAACTCGTCGACCAGCTGCTCGCGGTGCGACGCATCGTCGCGGATCCTGCCCTGCCCGGTCCGGTGCTGTGCAACGTCGGCACGATCGCCGGAGGAGCCCGCACGAACGTGGTGCCGGCGGAGGCGGCGGCGGAGATCGGCCTGCGCTTCACGGATCCCGACACCGAACGCCGGGTGCTCGACGCCCTGGCCGCGCTGCACCCGGTGCGCGAGGGCGCGACCGTGACGGCGGAGGTGCTCA
>NZ_SSDO01000037.1:0-757 GCF_004794395.1 Microbacterium sp. K41
GCTCCCGCTGGGCTGGCACGGCGCGTGGCGGGCGCTCGCGCAGGACTACTCGGGCCCGGGGTCGCCGTCCTGGGCGGCGAAGGGGCTGTTCGCGCTCGCGCTGCCCGCCGCCCATCCGGTATGGACGGCCGTGGAAGAACCGTTGCCCATCGATGCGGGGTCGTTCGCGCGGGTGCTCGCCGCGCCCGGGTGGCTCGCGAGCGGCACCCAGGAGGACGGTGTCGTGCGCATCGTCAACCACGGCACCGACCACGGCGTTCCGGGAGAGCGGCATCCGGACGCGCCGCTCTACGCGAAACTCGGCTACTCGACGGCGACCGCGCCCGTGCTCCGCACGCCCGGACTGACGGAGCCGCTCGACGGCACCGCCGCCCTGGTGCGGGACGGTCGCCCGAGTCACCGCTCCGGCTTCTCGACCGGGACGCTCCGCGAGCGCGGAGGGACGCTGCTCGGCGGGTCGTCGGGGCGGGTGCACTGGCACCGGGAGTTCGTGTCGGCGTTCGACGTGGGCGGCGGTGCGGCGGCGCGCGTCACCGAGACGGGGCCGGTGCTCGACGTCGTGTCGGTCGTGCGCGGCGCCTGGGAGGTGCGGCTGGTGCGTGTCCGCGACGCGAAGGGGGAGGCGGCCGCGACGCGGGTGCGGGAGGGCGACCAGCTGCGCGTCGGGGGATGGGCGCTGTCGGGAGAGGATCTCGTCGAGGACGGCCCGGGGAGCGTGTCCGCCGGAGCCGAGGCGGGGAACGCGTCGCACGGCAGC
>NZ_SSDO01000372.1:0-3590 GCF_004794395.1 Microbacterium sp. K41
CCGCCTGGCCGGGAGCCGCCGCCGCGGCGGTCGCAGCACCGTGCTCGTCGCCGTGCGCACGGCGCAGCACCCGGTCGACCTCCGCTGCTCGTTCCTCGGGCGGGTGTTCACGGCCGACGGCACTCCCCTGCCCCGTGTGCTCATCGGCGAGTACCGCGGGAACGACCGCGGCGTGGTCGGCGAGTTCGACATCCCGAGCGCCGCGCAGCCTCGCTTCGTGGAGCGCGACCGGGTCGCGCCCGGCCTCCGGCACCTGCAGGGCGCCGTGCGCTGGGGTGAGACGCGCTTCGTGTCGCAGTCCGATCTGCTGCACCCCGGAGCCCTGTGGACCGATCGCGACGGTTCCTGGCGGCGACACCCCGTTCCGCTGCCCGCCGGGTGCGAAGACCTCGCCCTCGACCCCGAGGCGGGGGTGCTGTGGACGCTCGGCGAGCACCCGTGGCGACGCGTCGTCCGCGGCATCCCCTTCTCCGCGCTCGACCTCCCCGGGTGAGCGGCGGCGGCTGGCACATCGGCGGGCGAACGTAGACTGAGGGAGTGAAGAAGCCCGCCCCCCTCCTCGTCTACACCGTGCTGCGCCTGCTGGCATTCCTCGTCCCGCTGGCGATCCTGTGGTTCTTCTTCCCGATCTTCCGCGAGTTCTGGTGGCTCGCCGCCATCTTCGCCGCCCTCATCGGGGCGAGCATCTCGATGCTGTTCCTGCGCACGCCGCTGTCCGACGCCTCGGCGCGTCTGCACGAGCGGCGCGAGGGCCGCGTGTCGGGTCAGCAGGCCGATGCCGATGCGGAGGACGAGGCGATCGACGCCGCCCCCGACGAGACCCGCCGCGACTGAGCGCTCCCGCGGTCAGCCGACGGACGCGGAGATCGCGACGGACGCCCGGATCACGACGGACGCCGAGATCAGCCGACCAACGTCCGGATGAGCCGACGGACGCCGAGACCAGCCGACCAACGTCCGGATCAGCCGACGAACGCCGAGATCAGCCGACGGACCGCCGGATCAGCCGACGAACGCCCAGAACAGCGCGCCCGCGTAGAGCAGCGACGTGAGTGAGGTCAGGGCCAGCGCCGTCACCAGCTCCCGCGGCTGACGGTACGTCCAGACGATCAGCACGGCGGGCAGGCCCGCCAGCAGCGCGAGCAGCGCGATCCACGCGATCGGGAACAGCAGCGCCAGGAACACCGCGATCCCGAACGGCGCGAGGACGAACAGGGTGAACAGCACCTGGGTCGCACGCCGCCCGATCAGCACCGTGAGCGTGCGCTTGCCGACGGCGCGGTCCTGCTCGATGTCGCGGAGGTTGTTCGCCAGCAGCACCGCGCACGCGAACAGGCCGGCCGCGATCGCCCCCAGCCACGCCTGCTGTGGGAGTGCGAAGATCTGCACCCACGTGGTGCCGAGCGTCGCCACCAGCCCGAAGAACACGAAGACGAACACCTCGCCCAGGCCGTAGTAGCCGTAGGGTCGCTTGCCGCCCGTGTAGAACCACGCCGCGACGATGCACGCGGCGCCGACGGCCAGCATCCACCACTGCTCCGTGCGCACCACGATCGCGAGGCCGACCGCCGCGGCGAGCGCGAAGAACACGAGCCCGATGATCAGCACGGTGCGCGGCTTCACCCGCCCGGAGGCCGTCAGCCGCGCCGGACCGACACGGTGGGCGTCGGTGCCGCGGACCCCGTCGCTGTAGTCGTTCGTGAAGTTCACGCCGATCTGCAGCAGCACCGCGACCGCGAGGCAGGCGAGGGCGATGACCCAGTGGAACTCGGGCCCCGTGCTGCGCGCGGCGCCCGTGCCGATCACGACCGGCGCGACCGCCAGCGGCAGGGTGCGCAGTCGTGCGGCGCCGATCCAGTCGGAGACGGTGACCGGACCGGCCTCGACCGCGGGCCGCTTGGCCGGGTTTCCGCTGGTGTGCGGTCGGGTTCGGGTGCCGCTCTTCTTCTTGCGCCGGGAGGATGCTGCCACGCACGAAATCCTAGTCCGCGCGGCGCGGGGACCCTCAGCGGTGCGGGTTGCTGTCCTTGCCGTCGAGCCACAGGGTGTCGGACGCATCGCTGTGGGAGCTTCCCGTGCCGACGTGCTTGTCGCTGATCTTCGGTCCCTTGAGGATGACGTGGGTCATGGCCTGCGCGTGACCGTGGCCGAGGCCGTACTCCTGCTTGAGCCACGTGAGCACGACCGTGGACTTCGTGCCCTCGTCGAAGCCCTGGGCGCGGGCGAGCTCGATGAACTGGCGGGGCGTGAGCCCGGTCTGGGTCTCGACCTTGTCGAGGTAGGCCTGGAAGGACATGGGTTCTCCTGATCAGTCGTTGTCGAGGAAGGTCTGGACGATGGTGGCGGAGGCGTGGATGCACAGGATGCGCAGCAGCCCCTCCCCCGCGTTCGTGAAGCCGTGCGGCGTGAAGGCGGCGACCGTGGCGGTGTCGCCCGGTCCGGCGAGGAGGATCCGGTCGCCGACGCGGAGGCGGACGGTCCCCTCGAGGACCACCCAGGTCTCCGAGTACGGGTGCCAGTGCAGCCCTGGACCCTCGCCCGGCTGATTCTCGACGAAGAAATAGGACACGTCGGCGCCGTGCTCGGCCCCGACGAACCGGCGGCTGCGGCCGGTGCCGATGCGGAGGTCGGCGTCGCGGACGAGCGACGAGGGAGCGGGTGTGGTGGTCATGTGCCCAGTCTCGACAGCGCACCCGCGGGCCCCTAGTGTTTCGATGTGGATCGAAACACGGCACCCATCGAGGGGCGAGAGCACCCGGACCACCGGGTCGAGTTCCACCTGAGTCCCGGTGACATGGAGGCGGTGCGCTTCGGAGTCTCCCCCGGCCACGAGCTGGCCCACGCCGTCCGCGCCCTCCTCCGCCCGGCGGCGCATCCGCTCCAGTGGGGGTGGCTGCGCGTCGTGCGCGAACGGCTGCCGCGCGACGGCTTCGCACTGCTCGCCGCGGTGATCGGCGACGACGGCTACCTGCCCGACCTCCTCACCACGACCCCGCGGTGGGACCTCACCCCGGAGGCGGAGCTCGCGGCGCTCCGCACGACCGCGCTGGAGCCCATGCGCGTGGACCTCGGGAAGATGGTGCAGCGCTCCGCCGGCCGTCGACGCGAGGCGCTGCGGGACATGCGGGACGATCCGGCGCGGGCCAGGGCGCGGATCGCCGACGCCTGGTCGGAGCTGTGGGAGGTCGCGCTGGACCCGGTCTGGCCGCAGCTCGAACGACTCCTGCGCGCGGACATCGCGGTGCGGGCACGCGCGATCGCCACGTCGGGCATCGCGGGGATGGCGAGCGACCTGCATCGGCAGGTGTCGTGGGGTGACGGCGCCGTGCGGGTGTCGTTGCGGCGGCACAGCGAGCGGGTCGACTGCCGCGGCAGCGGACTGGTGCTCGTGCCCTCCGTGATGTCGTCGTGGGGCTGCATGGTGCTCACCGAGCCTCCCGCGCAGCCGACCCTCTTCTATCCGGCCCGCGGGGTCACGGCTGGGTGGGCGCGCGACACCACCGAGGTCGAGTCGGCCCTGGGTGCCCTGCTCGGCCCGGCCCGCGCCGGCATCCTGCTGCGGGCGGGCGCCGAGCGCACCACGTCGCAGG
>NZ_SSDO01000373.1:0-1509 GCF_004794395.1 Microbacterium sp. K41
CCTCGGCCGCCGTGGGGGCACCGGCCGCGGCCTCGGCCATCCGACGGCAGTCCTCGACGGTCACCGCGTCCAGCGCCGCGGCCACCCGGCCGAGCGCACGCGGGGTCATCGACAGGGAGGTCACGCCGAGCCCGACCAGCACGGGAGCGAGGGCCGGATCGCCCCCGGCCTCACCGCACACCCCGACCGGCTTCCCCGCCGCGCGACCCGCCGCGCCCACCATGCCGATCAGGCGCAGGACTGCGGGCTGCCACGGGTCGTTCAGCTCGCCGAGGTCGCTCAGCAGGCGGTCGGCCGCCAGCGTGTACTGGGCGAGGTCGTTCGTCCCGAGGCTCACGAAGTCCACGACCTCGAACAGCTCGGCCGCCAGCAGGGCGGCAGCGGGCGTCTCGATCATGATCCCGACGCGGTCCAGCCCGGCGGCGTGACACCGCTCCGCGAACTCCCGCGCCTCCTCGACGGTCGCGACCATCGGCGCCATCACCTCGACCTCGGCCGACTCCGCATCCGCCGCGCGCGCGAGGGCCCGCAGCTGATCGTCGAGCAGGGCGGGGTTCCGCCGGGCGATGCGCAGTCCGCGCACACCGAGGGCCGGGTTGTCCTCGTGATCGGCGTTCGCGAAGGGCAGCGGCTTGTCGCTGCCCGCATCGAGCGTGCGCACCACCACCTTGCGGCCGGGGAACGCGGCGAGCACTCCGCGATACGCCTCGACCTGCTCGTCGATCGTCGGCGCATCGACACGGCCGAGGAAGCAGAACTCGGTGCGGAACAGGCCGACGCCCTCCGCCTGCGCGGCCGCCGCCGACGCGGCATCGCTCGCACCGCCGACGTTGGCGAGCAGCGGGAGGCGCGTCCCGTCCGCCAGGCGCCCGCGACCGTCGAAGGTCACGACGGTGGACGCTGCGCGCGCGGACGCCACGTCGACCTCATCCGGATCGACCGTGACGGTGCCGCGTTCTCCATCCACCAGCACGGTGGTGCCCTCGGAGATCGCGAGGGCGCCGGCGAGCCCCACCACCGCGGGGAGCCCGAGCGACCGCGCGATGATCGCGGTGTGCGAGGTCGGGCCGCCCTGCTCCGTCACCAGCGCCACGCACCGCCCCCCGTCCAGGGTGGCGGTGTCGGCCGGCGACAGGTCGGTCGCCACCAGCACGAACGGCTCGTCGCGCTCCGGCACACCCGGCAGGTCGACCCGCAGGATCTCCGCGATGATGCGATCGCGCACGTCGCGGATGTCGGCGGCGCGCTCGGCCATCCGGCCGCCGAGCGCGAGGAGGGCCTTCTCGTGCGTCGCGGACGTCTCCCAGACGGCGCGCGCGGCCGTGCGTCCCTGCGCGCGCACGAGCTCCGTCGCCTCCGACACCAGCTCCGGGTCGGACGCGAGGAGCCGGGACGCATCGAGGATCGCGCGGGCCTCGCCGGTCGCCTGAGCCGTGCGCGAGCGCAGCTGGTCGGCCACGGCCACCGCGGCCCACTCGATCGCCGACACCTCGGCCTCGCGCTCGTCCG
>NZ_SSDO01000374.1:0-18416 GCF_004794395.1 Microbacterium sp. K41
GGGGGGGGGGGGGGGGGAGCCACACGAGCCCGCCGGCGAGCACGAGGAGCGAGGCGGCGAGCACGCGTCGAGCGCCGGCACGACCGATCAGCGCCGGGACGACGCCCGCGACGACGACCAGGGCACCGGCGAGCGGCAGCTGGGTGAGGCCGGTCGTGAGGGCGTCGTACCCGAGCACGGCCTGCATGAACACGGAGAGCGCGAAGAACAGCGCGACCATGGCGGCGCCGCCGAGCAGCATCACGACGTTGCCGAGGACGAGGTCGCGGTTGCGGAACACCGCCAGCGGGAGGAGCGGCTCCGGCGCGCGACGCTCGATCAGGAGGAACACGGCGCCGAGCACGAGCGCGACGGCGAAGAGCCCGAGGGGCAGAGGGTGGACGAAGCCGAGCTGCTCGACCGCGCTGAACGCCCCGACGAGGGCGACGAGTGCCGCGGTCACGCTGATCGCACCGGCCGCGTCGAGGCGACCGGAGGCGCGGACCGTGTCGCGGGTGATGAGGAGCGGGACGGCGATGAGCACGACCGCCCCGACCGGGACGTTCACGAAGAACACCGACTGCCACCCGAGGGTCGCGGTGAGCACGCCGCCGAGGAGCACGCCGGCCGCGGAGCCGATGCCCGCGACGGCACCCCAGACGCCGAGCGCTCTGGTGCGTTCGGCGTCGTCGGGGAAGAGGTGCGTGAGCAGGGCGAGGGCCGCGGGGGCGAGCAGCGCGGCGGATGCCCCCTGGAGTGCGCGCGCGGCGAGGAGCATCTCGGGCACGACCGAGAGTCCCGCGAGTGCCGAGGCGACGACGAAGCCCGCGGTGCCGAGCAGGAACACGCGGCGGTGGCCGTAGCGGTCGGCGAGCCGCCCGCCGAGGAGCAGGAGCCCACCGAACGCGAGCACGTAGGCGGTGATGACCCATGCGAGCGCGGCCGTGTCCATGCCGAGCTGCTGCCCGAGCACCGGAAGGGCGATGTTGACGATGGAGGCGTCGAGCACCACGAGGAACTGCGCGAGCGCGAGCACGCTCAGGGCGAGCCAACGGCGGGTGCTGCGCAGAGGGGCTGCAGCGGAGGCGAGTGGGGTGAGGGTGGTCATGGTTCTCTCTTCTCTGTCGTGTCGGTCGGTGTGGATGAGGGGGGAGTGATTACTCACTCACTCTCGCGAGCACGCGAAAGGGTGCGACCGCGGGCGGCTCACTCGGGGTGGGTGATGCCCGCAGTCAGGAGGGCGACCCAGTCCTCGGGCCGTCCGTCGAGCTGCGTGGTGACGATGAGGTGGCAGAGCTGCCCGTAGGCGATGAAGCGCTGCACGTCCTCGTCGCTGCCGCCGGAGCGGGACTGGACGTAGGTGGTGATGCGCCCCAGCCCCGCGCGCAGCGCTTCACCGATCACCTCGATGTCGGCCACGGACTGCGCGTGCACCTGGAGCATGAGCAGCGTGCGGTCGGAGATGAGGTGGGCGTAGGCATCGCCCATCGCTTCGAGCACGGTCGCGGGCTTCTGGTCCTCCGCGGCGTCGGCGCCCTCCTCGAGGGCGACCAGGATCACGTCGAAGCACGCGTCGAGCGCGGCGACGAAGAGCGCCTCCTTGCCGGAGTACAGCTTGAACACGTAGGCCGGGGAGATCTTCGCCTCGCCCGCGACATCGGCCACGGTCGTGCCGTGGAACCCCCGGCGCGCGAACGCACGCAGAGCCGCAGCAGCCACGAGCGGACGGCGGGCGTCGGCCGTGGAGAGGACGGAGCTTCGGGTGGCGGGCATGAGAGTGACTGTACACTCACTCTTGCGAGTGGGGCAAGAGGTGCGGTGGTTGTGCGGGGCTGTGGCGGGGGGACGGTGCACGAGGTCGCGGTGATGCGCGGACTGCAGCGGCGGGAGGTCCTGGGCAGACGCGTCGTGGGTTCGCAGGGCTGCGGCGGCAGCCTGATGAGTCTTCCGGGTCGGTGTGTCCGCATAGGCTGGATCGTCTGCCTCTTCCTCTGAGGCGCCTTCCCCCTGGAGCCCCCATTGTCTGTATCGACGACCATCGACCGCGCCCGCTATCGCGACCACCCGTCGGTGCTCACGGCGCTGAAGAACCCGCGGATGCTGACGCGCGAGGTGCTCGCCGGGCTCGTCGTGGGGCTCGCGCTGATCCCGGAGGCGATCGCGTTCTCGGTGATCGCGGGGGTGGACCCGAAGGTGGGACTGTTCTCGTCGTTCATCATGGCGGTGTCGATCGCGTTCCTCGGCGGGCGCCCGGCGATGGTGACCGCGGCGACCGGAGCCGTGGCGCTCGTGATCGCGCCGGTCGCGCCGACGTACGGGCTGGACTACTTCATCGCGACGGTCATCCTCGCCGGGATCTTCCAGGTCGTGCTCGGAGTGCTAGGCGTCGCGAAGCTCATGCGGTTCATCCCCCGCAGCGTCATGGTCGGGTTCGTGAACGCGCTGGCGATCTTCGTGTTCAGCTCGCAGTTCCCCCAGCTGATCGACGTGCCGTGGCTCGTGTATCCGCTGGTGGCGCTCGGGATCGTCGTGATGCTGGTGATGCCGAAGCTCACGAAGGTCGTGCCGGCGCCGCTCGTGTCGGTGATCATCGTGACCGGGGTGGTGCTCGCGTTCGGCATCACGGTGCCCACGGTCGGCGATCAGGGCGAACTGCCGCGCAGCCTGCCGGAGCTCTTCATCCCGAACGTGCCGCTCACGTGGGAGACGTTCACGATCATCGCGCCGTTCGCGCTCGGGGTGGCGCTGGTCGGGCTGATGGAGTCGCTGCTCACCGCGAAGCTCGTCGACGAGATCACCGACACCCACTCGAATAAGACGCGCGAGTCGTGGGCGCAGGGCGTCGCGAACGTGTTGTCGGGGATCTTCGGCGGCATGGGCGGCTGCGCCGTGATCGGTCAGACCATGATCAATGTGAAGGCCTCGGGCGCCAGGACCCGCATCTCCACGTTCTGCGCCGGGGTGTTCCTGTTCCTGCTGGTGGTGGTGTTCGGCGACTTCGTCGGGACCATTCCGATGGCGGCACTCGTAGCCGTGATGGTGATGGTGGCGATCGGCGCGTTCGACTGGCACTCGATCAAGCCGTCGACGCTGAAGCGGATGCCGAAGAGCGAGAGCTTCGTGATGCTCGCCACGGTCGTGCTCGTGCTGATCACCCACAACCTGGCGGTGGGCGTTGTGGGCGGCGTGCTGGTCGCGTCGGTGCTGTTCGTGCGGCGGGTAGCGCACTTCGTGACCGTGACGCGTTCCGTTGCGGGCGACGTGGTGACGTATGTCGTGCAGGGGGAGCTGTTCTTCGCGTCGAGCAACGACCTCACGACGCTGTTCTCCTACACGGACGACCCATCCCGCGTTGTTGTTGATCTGTCGGGATCGCACGTGTGGGATGCGTCGACCGTTGCCGCGTTGGACGCGATCGAGACGAAGTACGCGGCGCTGGGGAAGACGGTGGAGATCGTCGGGATGAATCACTCGAGCGGGACGATGCACGGGCGGTTGACGGGCGGGTTCGAGTAGAGGGCGCGCTCAATACCGGGAGGTAGGCGGAGCACTCGCATCGCGTTGCTCCTTCGCATCATGTACGGCCAGATCGCCTCCGGCGCTGTACAACGGGAGCCGATAGCCCTGCCGTTGATACGTCAGAATCATCTGCTCTTCCCGCGCGCACGACTCCCCGAAATATCGGTACTGTTCGGAATGAAATCCGAGCGTAAGGACGGCAATGATGCCCGAGACAACACCGCAAGGCTGGTACCCCGATCCCCACCAGCCCGAGCAGCAGCGCTGGTGGAACGGCACGGAGTGGACGACGCATACTGCCCCACTCAACCTCGCCCCTGCTGCGGCATCTCCCACCGCACCAGGCGAAACGAAGTCGTCGGGTCTGAAGATCGTCATCATCACGGCGGCCGTCGTCTTGGCTGTGGCGCTGCTCACGCGGAGTCTCGGCGTGATCTTGATGCTCGCAGGAGTCGTTCTGTTCTTCGTGGCGGTTTACGCAATCGCACGAGGGTCAGCCAGGTTCTTCCGTGTTCGCTCCCGCGGGGCCGGCTGGGCCGCGCTAGGCATCGCTTTCGTGCTGATGTTCGTCGGCACGGGAGCCAACGCCGCCCTCGGAGGCCCTGGATCCAAATCGACGAACGCAGATTCGACAAGCTCGGCTGCTAAGCCACTCGCCTCGTCCGCAACGGACGAGCCCACGCCCTCGTCGGTGGCCGCAACCTTCGAAGAGGTCGATGTGTCGACCGTGATCCCGTTCGATCGCGCGACGGTCAATGACCCGCAGATCGATGTCGGCCAGACGGTCGTCACAACGGCAGGAGTTGCGGGAACGAAAGTCACCACTTTTCGCGTGAAGTACATCGACGGTGCAGAGGTCTCGCGCGAAGTCGTGAGCGAGACCATCACCGTGGCTCCCGTTTCGGAGATCACCTCGATCGGTACCCGTCAACCGGCACCTGCACCCGTGCCCCTGGTGCAGCCGGCCGCAGACTGCCACTCCAGCTACGCAGGCGTGTGCGTGCCGATCGCCTCCGACGTGGACTGCGACGGCGGGGGCGGAAACGGTCCCGCCTATGTCCGGGGACCGCTGCAGGTTGTCGGGCCCGATGTGTACGAACTCGACCGCGACGGCGATGGGATCGCCTGCGACTGAGTCGGCGTTGAGGAGGCTCGGCCCTTCGCTGCTCGCGCCGTCCCTCACGGCCGCCAGTTCGGGACGACTCATCGGTGATCATGGCGCGGAGGCGGCGAACCGCTCGTTCGCGCCCAGTCGCCCGAGTCCCTAACTGCTAGCGTCGCTCCCATGCCGAGCCAGGAGACCCTTGCCGCCCTTCGCGCCTTCGTCGCCGAGCGAGATTGGGATCAGTTCCACTCTCCGGAGAACCTGGCGAAGAGCATCTCGATCGAAGCGGGCGAGCTTCTCGAGTGCTTTCAGTGGTCTGCGGACTTCGACCGGGAGCAGGTGGAGGCCGAACTGGCAGACGTCATCACGTACTGCATCCACCTTGCGAACAAGCTTGGTGCCGACCTTGATGACATCGTCATGAAGAAGCTGGAGTCGACGAAGGCGAAGTACCCCGTGGAACTCGCGAAAGGGCGCATGACGAAGTACACCAAGCTGTCCGAGGCGCCCGAGTGACAGAGTTCAACATCCAGCGGCTCCCATTTCAACGCGACGCCGTCGATACGTGGGCCCGTGACGACACCCGGCACACCAATTGGCCTGTCGTCTATGTGATCGAGGGGAGCACTCAGCGCACGTCGCCCGGGCTCTATGTCGGAGAAACGGTGAACGCCGCGAGCCGGATGCGTCAGCACCTCGCGGGATCAAAGCGGCACGAGGCTCTCGAGTCGATCCGGGTCGTCGTTGACCACACCTTCAACAAGTCCGTGTGCCTCGACCTCGAGTCGCACCTTATTCGGTGGTTCTCCGGTGACGGCCGATATCGCATCCTCAACGGCAACGACGGCCTCACGGACGCGCAATACTACGATCGCGACCTCTACCGTGAGTCCTTCCGGGACGTGTTCGAGGCTCTCCGCGCCGAGGGGCTTTTCTCCCGAAGCATCCCGCAGATCGAGAACTCCGATCTCTTCAAGCTGTCGCCCTTTAAGGCCCTCACGGACGACCAGGGCGTCGCGATCATGGACATTCTCGAGGGCCTACTCGACGATCTTCACGATCCCTCCGCCCGGTCGACGCTCGTCGTTCAGGGCAACCCGGGAACGGGCAAGACGATCATCGCGATCTTCCTCATGAAGCTGCTCGCCGACATCCGCGACTACCAGGATCACGACGGCGTCGAGCCGGACTCGATGTTCTCCGAGTTCTTTGTTCCGGAAAATCGTGAGCTACTTAAGAGCCTTCGCATGGCTCTTGTGATTCCTCAGCAGTCGCTCAGGGAGTCCGTGAAGAAGGTGTTCAAGAAGACGCCGAAGCTCAACGCGGGAATGGTGATGTCACCGTTCCAACTGGGCGAATCGGATGACGAGTTCGACCTCGTACTCGTCGACGAGACTCATCGGTTGGGCCAGCGCGCGAACCAAGCATCGGGCGTGCAGAACAAGAAGTTCCGAGACATCAATGCGGCTCTGTTCGGCGAAGACGACCCCACTTACACACAGCTCGACTGGATCAAAGCTCGAAGCAGACATCAACTCCTGCTGGTGGATGGCGAGCAAAGTGTGCGGCCGCATGATCTCTCGCCATCTGCACTCGATGCCGAGGTGAGAGCGGCGAAGGACGCGCACCGCTTTTTCCGTCTGACCACCCAGATGCGCGTACGGGCGGGAGCCGATTACGTCGAGTTCATCCGCGCGCTGCTGCGGGAGGAAGCGCCAGTGCTCCCCGACCTCGGCGAGTATGAACTCCGCCTCTTCGACGACCTCGGCGAGATGCGCGAAGCGATCCGATATAAGGACGCCGAAGTCGGTCTTTCGCGACTCGTCGCAGGCTACGCGTGGGACTGGGTGTCCAAGAAGAACCCCGACGAGTTCGACATAGAGCTCGACGGCGAGCGCCTGCGGTGGAACGGAACAGATAAGGACTGGATCAATTCACCGGGAGCGCTCGAGGAGGTCGGGTCGATCCACACCGTCCAGGGATACGACCTCAACTACGCGGGCGTCATCATCGGGCCGGACCTCCGCGTAGACGCCACAACCGGCCGGATCGTTGCGGACCGCGAGAGTTATCGCGACAAGAAAGGCAAGGAGAACACCGGCCATCTCAAGAACTCGTTCGGCGACGACGACCTGCTGACCTTCATCCGCAACATCTATGGGGTGCTGCTCACGCGGGGGATGCGCGGGACGTACGTATATGTGTGTGACCCCGCGCTTCGCAAGCGCCTCGCCGCTGCATTTAGGAGCTAGCCCCGAACCGCTCCCCCGAGCTCACCTGCTGCGCCACGCGTCTCAACGCCAGCAGCAGCGGCTCCACCAGCACCGACCCGAGCACCACGTACCGCACTGCCGCCTCAGCGGACTCCCCCGGCACCCCCGCGATCTCGGCATCCGCGATGCGTCGCGCCGACCGCAGGTACTCGCGCATCACGGCCTTCGGCACGACGAAGCCCGCGCGCTCCAGGCCGTCCAGCGCCCGGGCGACCGCGTGCAGCACTGCCTCGTCGCACATCCCCGGCTTCCATCCGAGACCCTCGACCAGGGCTTCCGCCTCCGCGAGATCCACGGACTCCTCCACCGGCGGGGTGATCGCGGCGTGCGCGGTCCCGAGTAGCTCGTGCGGATTCGCGGGCGGGTCGTCCAGCGCGCCGAGCACCCGGCGCGTCTCGGCGATGCTCACGCCGGCGTCGAGCAGCGCCCGGATCACCCGCAGCCGCTCGACGTGCTTCTCGCCGTACGCGGCCTGGGTCGGCGACGTCCGCTCGCCCTCGGGGAGCAGCCCCTCGCGCAGGTAGTACTTGATCGTCGGCACGGTCACGCCGGTCTGCGCCGACAGTTCGGAAATCCTCATGGCCACCTCTTGACATCGATAGTAGCGCTATCCAGTATGGATAGTGACGCTATCCAATCGAAGGAGACACCATGTCCCAGGTCGTCACGGGCCGCATGACCCACCACTACGACGGCGAGCTCGTCGTGTTCCACATCGGCATGCAGATCAACCGCTGGTGGCGGCCCGACCTGTGGCTGCCCGCGTTCGTCGCGATGCCCCGGATGCTCCGCGAGCTGAGCACGGACCCCGACTCCGGGCTGCTCGGCTACCAGCTTCTCCTCGGCTCGGGCGGCCCCTACGTCGTGCAGTTCTGGTCGTCGGTCGAGAAGCTCTACGCCTACGCCTCGAACCCGAACCAGGAGCACCGCCCCGCCTGGACCGCCTTCAACCGTGCCGCCCGCAAGGCGCCCGGCGCGGTCGGGGTTTGGCACGAGACGTTCCTCGTCGACACCGCCGAGAGCGTCTACGTCTCCACCAAGCGCATGGGACTCGCCGCCGCCACGCAGCACGTCGAAGTGCCCCGCCGCCACGACCGCGCCCAGGCGCGCTTCACCGACGGACGAACGGAGGCGACGAAGCCGCTAGCCTCACCACATGCCCCATGAGCTCGTCTGCTTCCAGGTCGCCGATGGTGACTTCTGACCACATCCGTCCCTGCATATCGCCGGGCCACCGTCGTTCGGGGTAGCGTGCCACTGGTCCCCTCGGCAGACAGGTGCTCCACCCGGCGCCGCCCCCGGCCGCGGACGACCCCGCGCGTGCACCCGCGTGCGGCATAGGACCTCGCGCACCACCCTGTGCGAGCCCGACCGGAAGGCGATGATGCCCGACACCTCGAAGACCCCGTCCCACTCGGTCTGGCGGCGCAAGCCGGTCAGCGACATGACGGAGGAGGCCGCACGCAGCGGCCTGCACAAATCCCTCGGCCTGTGGCAGCTCACGGCGATCGGCGTCGGCGGCATCATCGGCGTCGGGATCTTCTCGCTCGCCGGACTCGTCGCACACGGCGACGCCGCCAACCCGGGTGTGGGACCGGCCGTGCTCATCTCGTTCCTCATCGCCGGGCTCGCCTCCGCAGCCGCCGCCCTGTCGTACGCCGAGTTCGCCGGCATGATCCCCCGCGCCGGCTCCGCCTACAGTTACGGGTACGTCGCGCTCGGCGAAGTCGTCGGCTGGTTCATCGGCTGGGACCTCCTGCTCGAATACGTGGCCATCGTCGCGGTGGTCGCCATCGGCATCTCCGGCTACCTCGACGCGTTCCTCTCCGGCTTCGGCATCCACCTGCCGCTCTCCGTCACCGAGACCGCCGACGTGCCGGGGGGCGCCGTCAACGTGCCCGCGATCGTGATCTGCCTGCTCGTGACGTTCCTCCTCAGCCGCGGCACCCAGACGTTCGGACGCTTCGAGCTCGTCGCCGTCGCCATCAAGATCGCGCTGATCCTCGGCATCGTCGGCCTCGGCATCTTCTACATCAACACCGAGAACTACGACCCCTTCATGCCCAGCGGCTTCGGCCCCGTCTTCACCGGCGCCGCCACCGTGTTCTTCGCCGTCTTCGGCTACGACGCCATGAGCACCGCCGCCGAAGAGGCCAAGGACGGCCGCAAGCACATGCCGAAGGCCATCATCCTGTCGCTCATCATCGCGATGCTGCTGTACGTCGCCGCGACCCTCGTACTCACCGGCATGCAGAACTACACCGAGATCGACCCCAAGGCCGGCTTCGCCTCCGCGTTCACGGGCGTGGGCCTGCCCGTCGTGGCCGCCATCATCTCCGTGTTCGCGGTGCTGTCGATCCTCACCGTCATGCTCACCTTCCTCCTCGGCGCGACCCGCGTCTGGTTCTCGATGAGCCGCGACGGGCTCCTCCCCGGCTGGTTCAGCAAGGTCGACCGCCGGGGCGTGCCGCAGCGCGTCACCTGGATCGCCGGCATCGCCTCCGCCTTCTTCGCCGGCGTCTTCCCCATCCGCGCGGTCGCCGACCTGACGAACATCGGCATCCTCGCCGCGTTCGTCGTGGTGTGCGTCGCGGTGATCGTGTTCCGCTACACGAAGCCCGACGCCCCGCGCACGTTCCGCCTGCCCTTCATGCCGGTGGTCCCGATCATCGGCGTCGGCTTCTCCCTGTTCCTGATCTCCCAGCTGCACTGGGAGACCTGGCTGCGCTTCGCCGTCTGGCTCGTGATCGGCCTGATCATCTACTTCCTCTACGGCCGCCGCCACTCCCTCATGAACCCCGACAGCCCCCGGCACCGCGCGGAGAAGAAGTCGTGAGCGGGAGCCCGACCCGCGGAACCGCCCGGGAGCGGGGAACGGTCGTCACGCTGGTGCTGCTCGGCACGGCGCTTCCGACGGTCGCGACCCTCCCGCTGTTCCACGACGTCGCGTGGGTCCTCTGGCTCGCTGCTCTGATACTTCTCGGAGTCGCGTTGGCTGTGGTGGGAAGCGCCATTCAACGGGGACGAGGCCCTGACGACTCCTGACCTCGACCGTCGATCCGCTCCGCGATCCCCTGCAGCAGCAGCAGCACCGTCGCGTCGACGCGCTCGGCGCTCAGGGGCTGACCGATCAGTGCGGCGTACGAGGCCATCGCGATGAACTGATCCGCGATCGCGGCGGCGTCCACGTCTGCCCGCACAACACCGGCCGCACGACCGCGCGCGATGCGGTCGCCGACCCACTCGCGGATCGGCGCCGCGAGCTTCTCGTTCAACACCAGCCCGAGCTCCGGATCGGCCGCGGTCACCTCGATCAGCGCCCGCGCGAGCGCCACCCCCTGCGGCCGGGCGAGCCCCGCGGACACCGCCGTGAACCAGGCCCGCAGATCCGCGTCGAGGTCGTCGGTCATCGGTACCGTCACGTCCGCGCCTGGCAGGGTGCCCTCGAGCAGCGCCTCGCCGAGGATCGCGGCCTTCGTCTTCCACCAGCGGTAGATGGTCTGCTTCGACACCCCGGCTGCCTCCGCCAGACCCTCGATCGTCACGGCCTCGTAGCCGTCCTCGGCGAGCGCGCGCCGCATCGCGTCCAGCACGGACTGGCGGGCTTTCTCGCTGCGAGGACGGGGCACCCATCGAGCGTACAGAGGCGTACACTGGAACATAAGTAGACGCACCGTTGCGAAACCCGAGCAAGGAGAAAGAGCATGGCCCTCACCGCACACTCCACCATCGGCGACTGGATGAACGACCCGACCGGCGGCCCGCTCATCCGGGGACTCTTCGAGCAGACGGGCGCCGACCCCGAGCTCCTCACCCCCGTGCTCGGCCTGCCCCTGCAGCAGCTCGTCGCCATGAGCCAGGGCCAGCTCCCGCAGTCGGTCGTCGACGACCTGGTGCGCGCCGCCAACAACGGCGAGATCCCCGAAGACGACGCCTCCGAGGGGTGGACCGAGAAGGTCACCGCGGGCCGCTTCGCCGGCAAGACCGTGATCGTCACGGGCGCCGCCTCCGGCATCGGCAAGGCCACCGCCTCCCGCATCGCCCGCGAGGGCGGCCGCGTGATCGCGAGCGACATCGCCGCCGAGAAGCTCGACGCCCTCACGGCCGAGCTCCCGGAGGCCGACATCGTCACGGTCGCGGGCGACCTCACGAAGCAGGAGGCCATCGACGCGGTGCTCGCCGCCGCGGGCGACCGCATCGACGGCCTCGCCAACGTCGCCGGCATCAACGACGACTTCTCCCCCGCGGGCGAGACCCCCGACGCGGTCTGGGACCGCGTCATCGCGATCAACCTCACCGCCCCGTTCAAGCTCATGCGCGCGGTCATCCCCGTGATGGAGAAGGCCGGACACGGCGCGATCCTCAACGTGTCGAGCGAGGCCGGCCTCCGCGGCAACGCCTCGGGCAACGCCTACACCGCCAGCAAGCACGGCATCATCGGCGTCACCAAGTCGGCCGCCTTCATGTACGGGCCGAAGGGCATCCGCGTGAACTCCGTCGCCCCCGGCGGTGTCGCCACCGGCATCCCGATGCCCCCGCACATGTCGGAGTACGGCTCCGGGCGCCTCGCCCCGTTCCAGCAGGCCATCCCCACCGTCGCGACCGCCGAGCACCTGGCCGCGTCGATCACGTTCCTGCTGTCGGACGACGCCGTGAACATCAACGGCGCCATCCTCGCCTCGGACGGCGGCTGGTCCGTCCAGTAACGCGACTCCGTGAGACCGACGCCCCCGCCGACCCGAACGGCGGGGGCGTTACTCGTGGGATCGGACCAAGATCGTTAGTCACGGTGAACTCCCGCGCTGCACGCGGGCGGCCTCCGACAGCATGGATCACGCCGGGGCCGTCGGTGTCGCTTCAGGGTGGTCGGGAGGGCTTCATGGCCGGGAGATGCACAGCGCAGGCCGGGGTCTTCTGATGGCCGTCGGATTCTCACTGTCCACGCTCCTTGCCTCCATCGCTCTCGTTGCGGGCATCGGCTGGTTCACGGTCACCGCCCTGAGACGCGTTCTCGGCGCCCGCCCGAACCGCTTCCCGAAGAGCCGGAATAGACATAGCGACGGGGGCAGGGAATCACGACGCGGGTCGGAAGACGACGAGTGCTGAGCGCAGATGAGTTGGCTCAGGCGCGCGCCGCGGTGGAGGGGCACCTGGTGCGTTCGCTCGCACTCGCCGGACTCAGGGACATCCGCGTGGATCCCGCGATCGACATCGATGGCGCGGGCGCATGGATCAGGCTGTCGGTCGTGGTCGACGGCCACGCCGTGGCGATGAGACGGATCGTGCAGGTGTGGAGTCCCGACCGGAACACCCCATCACCCGAGTCCGAAGCGGACTTCCTCTTTGTCGCGCTTCTCGAACACCTCGACCAGGGGCCGCCACCACCCGTGAAGCGGGGAAGATCGAACGAACGCCTCGACGGACACTGCCGGCGACCGGAATCGGGCGTCACAGCTTCGGATGGGTGAGAGCGGCAGTACCGCGGGTCGAGGTGCACTGTCGTTACGATGCCCGGATGACGTACCTCGACCTGTGTGAGCGCTTCATCGATCGGGAGTTCCCGGCGGCGGAGATCGCGGTGATCGGCGGCAGCACGGCCCGCGGCGACCGGACGGCCTCCAGCGACATCGACCTCCTCGTGATCGGCGACGCGCTGTTTCCGAACGACGGGACGAGCCTGGCCGCGACCTACCGCTTCGAGGGAGAGATCTTCGAGGTGTTCGCCTACACGCACGACGGCTACCGGGAATGGGCGCGCGGCGGGATCGATCAGCACCGGCCCGTCATCGTCCACATGCTCGTCGAAGGCGAAGAGGTGCGCGGCGGCCAGGCCCTCACCGCGCTCCGCGAGGAGTGGGGCGCGCGACTCGCAGACGGCCCGACCATGGACGAGCATGAGCTCGCGCTGCGGCGCTACATGATCACCGACCTGCTCGACGATCTGCGCGACGCCACCGACGAGCTGGAGCGGAACGTCATCGCCTGGACGCTGTTCTCCCGGGTCGCGGAGCTCGTGCTGCTCACCGAACGGCACTGGATCGGAACGGGCAAGTACCTCCCGCGGCGGCTCCGCGACCTGGACCCCGCCCGCGCGGAGCGCCTCGCCGCACCCCTGCTCCACGGCGACCTCACCGCGTTCGCGGCACGCGCGGACGAGGAGCTCGCCCGTGCCGGGGGTCGCGTGCAGGACGGCTTCGTGCGCTGACGGCTACACCACCCCCACAAGCTCGTCCCGCACCCAGGACCGCAGGGTCGTGGGGGTCGTGGTCACGAGCGAGCGCGGTTGCTCCGGGGTGAAGTCGTCGCGCAGCCCGGTGGACATGCCCAACACCGCCTCCGCCATCGCCTCCGGCATGCCCGCAGCCTTCAGGCCCTGACGCAGGTCGTCGTCGGCGATGCGCTCCACCGTGACCTCGCGGCCGAGCTCGTGCGTGAGGATGCCGGCGACCTGCGCCCAGCTCAGATCCTCCGGCCCGTGCACCGCCTGCACCCGCCGCCCGCTCCACTCGCGGTTGAGCAGGGTGAGCGCGGCGACCTCGGCGATGTCGCGCGGCGCCACCCACGGCATCGTCGAATCGAGCGGCAGCACCGTCGACAGCCGCCCGGCCCGCAGCGACTCCGCGTCGAGTAGCAGGTTGCTGAAGAAGTAGCCGCAGCGCAGATGGGTCACAGCGATGCCCAGGGCGTCGAGCGCCACCTCGGTCGCGGCGAGCCCGTCGATCTCGCCCGCGCCGTGACGCTTCTCGGCACCGACGCTGCTCTGGAACACCACCCGCCCGATGCCGTTCCGCGCGACCGCGCCCACCAGGGCGTCCGTCGCCCGCGCGTAGTCGGCGAGCGGATCCTCCGACATCACCGACGGATCCACCCAGTACAGGGCGTCCACGCCCCGGGTCGCGGCGCTCACCTCCTCCGCGTTCTGCGAGTCGGCGCGGGCGATCTCGACGTGCGGCCGCAGCTCCGCCGCGATGCGGTCGGGGGTGCGCGTGAGCAGGAGCGGACGGACGCCGGCGCGCACCAGCATCCGCGTCAGGTGCCGGCCGACATGGCCGTTCGGGGTCGTGACAGCGATGCGCATGAGGGATCCTCTCGTTTGATGTCCGCCCACGTTAGAACCAGATACGGCCTGATCCTGGCCGTATCTCGCGGGATCATGGAGGCGTGGACACTCCGTCGAACCGCACGCTCCGTCTCCTGTCCCTCCTGCAGACCGGCGGCGAGTGGAGCGTGCCCGAGCTCGCCGCACGCCTGGAGGTGAGTGCCCGGACCGTCCGCCGCGATGCGCAACGCCTCCGCGACCTCGGCTACGACGTGCGCTCCCGACCCGGACCCGGCGCCGCCTACCGCCTGCGCCCCGGCACCCGCATCCCTCCGCTGCTGCTCGACGCGGACGAGGTCACCACGATCATCACGGCTCTGCTCGTGCTCGAGACCGGAGACCCCGCCGACCCCGCGCCCGCGGTCGCCCGCGCCAAACTCGAACAGACCCTGCCGCCCGCGCTGCGCCGCCGAGCCGCCGCCACCGCCCTGTCGACGCAGATCCTCCAGCCGAAGACGGCCGCCGTGGACTGGGCACTCGTCGGCACCCTCGCCGACGCGGTCGCCCAGGGCTCGCGCCTCACCTTCGACTACACCGACCAGCACGGCACCGCCTCCGCGCGGACCATCGAGCCGCACCGCCACGTGCGGCGGACGTCGCGGTGGTACGTCGTGGCATTCGACCTCGATCGCGACGACTGGCGGCTGTTCCGCCTCGACCGGATGGGGCACGCGCGGATCCTTCCGGGCACGCACACCCCGCGCGACTTCCCCTTCGCGTCGGTAGAGGCGTGGCTCACGAGCGACTTCGGGCGGACGGACGCGACGGTGGCGGGATCCGCAGGAGTGATGTGAGATGTGGTGCGCGGGTGCGGGGTGCGGGCTACGGGGTGAGAAGGCGGAGTCTCGCGCGCAGACGCGCACGCCGCCCGGGTCCGCGGAGCGCCCCCGCATCGGTCCGCAAGGCCCTGTCCCCCCTCCCGAGCCGCCCGTACACTCCCGGGCATGCTGAAGATCGTGTCGATCGTGATCCGCGTGAACGACCTCCCGGCCCAGGCCGCGTTCTGGAAAGCCGCCCTCGACTACGTGGAGCGCGACCCCGCCGAGGACGACTGGCTCGTGCTGAAACCGCGCGACGCCGAGACGCCGTGCATCGCGCTCGACGCCCACCACTCCGAGCGGGTGCTGCCGCCGCGCATCCACCTCGACATCTACGCCGAAGACCAGGCCGCCGAGGTCCGGCGACTGGCCGAGCTCGGGGCGCGCGAGGTGCACTGGGACGGCAGGCCCGACGACGCGGACTACATCATCATGGAAGACCCCGAGGGCAACCGCTTCTGCATCGTCGACCGTCCGGACTGGCGCGGCTGGGAGTCCTGAGCCGGCCCGGGCGCGGGGTCACACCCCGGCGCCGCGGGCGCGAGCCGCCCGGACGAGGGCGGCGTTGCCGGGGGCATCGGTGCCGTCGGGAAGGAGCAGCACGTCCTCCAGGCCGATCCGCGTGTCGAGCCCGAGCTCCACGGCGAGGTCGAGCGCGGCCCAGGCCGACCGCTCCTCCCCGTGCAGCAGGATCGGCAGGTCGGGCTCCTCCTTGGCCACGTGCGCGACCAGGCCCTCCGCGTGCGCACGCACCACCTCGGCGGCCTCGTCGGGTAACTCGACGAGCACCCGCACACAGTCCCCGCGCACCGGCGAGTGCCGCCACACCTCCAGGCCCGCCGCGTCCCAGATCCCCGCCTCCACGCCGATCCCGCGACGCCGCAGCAGGACGGCCACCTCATCGGCCCCCGCCTCGTGCCAGTTCACCGAGGCGTAGTCGGGCAGCTCGGTCCACGACTCGATCGCGGCGAGCCGTCGCGACACGTCGGGCTCCGCCCATGCGCCGGTTGTCACGCCCACGGGCACCCCGGGGCATGCCGCGCGGACGGCCCCGAGCCACCGCTGCACGTCCCGCGAGTCGAGCGAATCGCGGCCCGACGCATCCTTCGGGTGCACGTGCACCTCCGCCGCACCGGCCTCGAGCGCCGCCGCGGCGTCTTGCGCGACCACCGTCTCGTCGGCGCTCAGCCAGGGATGCGACGCCACCTCGCGCGCGCCGTTCGCGCACACCTGCAGCAGCATCGGCGCGTTCACCACATCAGGTCGCGCGGGTGCGCCTCGTTCGGAGCGACATCCTCGGACGGCCCTTCCTCGGTGCGCACGAAGTGCTGCACCTGTCGCGCGACCGCCGCCCCGCGACCGACCTTCACCGCCTCGTCCATCGACTCGAAGCTGCTCCCGAGCGTGTGCGACTCGCCCTGGATGCGGTTGAACCAGATCCCGTTGCGCGAGAAGGTCTCGATGTCACCTGCGGCCATGCCCCTGCCTTTCGTCGTCCCTCCTTTCTACGTGAGGCGACCGACAGCGAAGAGGGCCTTGACACGGTGTTTCCGCCCACGGCGCCGGCCCCATCTGCGCACAACTCCTCCGATCCACGGCGGACCTCGCGCACCCTGACCGCCGCCGCGCGGCTTCGCTGATAACGTTCCCTTCAGATCGCGGACACCACGGCTCGGAGGCAGGAATGAGCGAGAGGGCGCACCGGCCGACCGTGAAGGAGGTCGCCCAGCGCGCGGGCGTCAGCCCCATGACGGTGTCACGCACGCTGTCCGGCGGCGTGAACGTGAAGCCCGAGGTACAGCAGCGGGTGCTCGCCGCGGTCGCCGAGCTCGGGTATCACCGCAACGAGAACGCCCGCAGCATCCGCCCGGGTCACAGCAGCGGACTCATCGGCGTCGCGATCACCAACATCGCCAACCCGTACTACAGCACCTTCGCACTCGGCGTGGAGGAGGAGGCCGCCCTCACCGGACGCCGCATCCTGCTCGGCAACACCTCGGAGGACGCCGCCCGCGAGGCCGAGCTCGTCGGCGACTTCCTCGGGCGTCGCGTCGACGGACTCATCGTGGTGCCCGCGAGCACCACCTCCACGCACCTCGCCCACTCGCAGAACCAGGGCGTGCCGGTGGTGCTGGCCTCGCGCCGCATCGACGGGCTCGCGGCCGACAGCGTGGTGCTCGCCGACGAAGACGGCGCGTTCCGCGGCACGACGGCCCTGATCGACGGCGGTCACACCCGCATCGGTTATCTCGGCAACGCCCTGTCGATCTTCACCGGCGAGCGCCGCCATGCCGGGTTCGTGCGGGCGATGGAGACGCGCGGCGTCCGGGTCGACCCGCACCTGGTCGCCACGAACCAGCAGACCGTCGAGCAGGCGCGCGATGCCACCCGCGCGCTGCTGCGGGCCAAGAACCCGCCGACGGCGATCTTCTGCGCCAACAACCGCAACGCGATCGGCGCGCTCAAGGAGATCAGCACACAGCTCGCCACGGGGCTTCGTGCTCCGGCCGACTTCCCCGAGCTGCTGAGCTTCGACGACTTCGAGCTCGCCGAGCTGTCGCCCGTACCCATCAGCGTTATCGACCACGACCCGCGAGAGCTCGGTCGCACGGCCGCCCGCCTGCTGCTCGACCGTCTCGACGGCGGCGATCGCGAGGCGCCCGCCCGCGAGGTCGAGCTGCCGGTGTCGCTCCGCGGCGTGCGCTGAACCACCCCTCGCCGCGGATGTTGACACTCCTCGCCCGCGTTGATAACGTTACCAATCATCGACGAGGAGGCCGGATGGAGCTGTGCATCGATTTCGGGGGAACCGAGATCAAGCTGGCCGTCATCGACGGCGACCGCGTCCTCGCGTCGAACCGGCTCCCCGTGCGCGGCACCGCCGCCGACCTCGCCGACGCGGCCCTCGACGCCCGCCGTCTCCTGAGCGAACTCGGTGCCGAGGCCGACGCCGTGGGCATCGCCGTCCCCGGCGTGGTCGACCCCGCGACCGGGCGCATGCGGCACGCGAACGCCAAGTACGACTTTCTCCGCGACTTCGACCTCGGCACCTGGGCCCGCGCGGAGTTCGGGCTGCCCGCCGTGGTGGAGAACGACGCCCGCGCGGCGCTGATCGGCGAGACCTCCGCGGGCAGCGCCCTCGGCGAGCGCGACGCCGTGCTGGTCACACTGGGCACGGGCATCGGCACGGCTGCGCTCCTCGACGGGGTCGCGCTCCGCGGCCGCACGGGTCACGCGGGCATCCTCGGCGGACACCTCACGGTCGACCTCGACGGCCCCACCTGCCCGTGCGGCAACATCGGCTGCGGTGAAGCACTCGCCAGCACCCGCGCACTGCCGGCGGGCGTGAGCATGACCGAGGTCTTCACGACCGACGCGCACCCCGAGCTCCGCGACCGCTTCCTGCACGTCTGGGGCGCGGTCGTCACGAGCCTCGTGCACTCCTACGACCCGGCCGTGGTGATCCTCTCCGGGGGCATCCTCCGCGCGGGTGCCGCGATCAGCACGCCCGTCGACGAGTACCTGCGCGCACACCTGTGGCCGTCGCTCACGCCCCCGCGCCTCGTCGTGCCGCCCGAGCCGGAGCTCTCGGTCGCCCGCGGCCTCAGCGTCCTCGCCCGCGA
>NZ_SSDO01000375.1:0-5398 GCF_004794395.1 Microbacterium sp. K41
ACGCGCTGCTGCTGCCCGCCCGAGAGCTGGCCGGGGCGACGCTCGATGAGGCCGTTCAGCGACAGGCCGTTCGCGACCGACTCGGCCGTGGTGCGGCGCTCGTTCTTCGAGACGCGGCGGATGCGCAGCGGGTAGGCGATGTTGTCGGCCACGTCCATGTGCGGGAACAGCGCGTAGTCCTGGAACACCATGGCCACGCCGCGCTCACCCGGCTCGGCGTTCGTGACGTCCTTGTCGCCGATCGTGAGGCGGCCGGACGTGATGCTCTCCAGGCCGGCGATCGAGCGGAGCAGCGTGGTCTTGCCGCAGCCGGAGGGACCGAGGAGGGCGAAGAACTCGCCGTCGGCGATCTCGACGTCGACGCTGTCGACGCCGCGCACCCCGCCGGGGTACTCCTTGACGAGTTGGGTTGCAGTGATGGCGGCCATCAGGACTTGATCCCTCCGTGGAAGCGGAAGCCGTAGCGGCGGTTGACGAAGAAGTAGATGAGGAGGACGGGCACCGAGAAGACCAGCGAGAACGCGGAGATGAGCCGCAGGTCGGCCTGGCCGCTCTCGGTGTAGAACGTGTACATGAGCACGGCGGCCGGCTGCATGTCGGGCGTGCGCAGCAGCAGGAACGGGACGAGGAAGTTGCCCCACACCTGCACGATGGTCCAGATCGCGATGAACGCGAGCCCGGGCCGGGCAATCGGCACGACCACGTCCTTCAGGATGCGGAAGGGACCTGCGCCGTACAGTCGCGCCGACTCCTCGTACGACTTCGGGATCGAGTCCATGAAGTCCTTGAGGATGAAGATCACGGTGGGCAGGATGCCGCCGGCGAGCACGAGGATCACCCCGACGTGCGTGTTGATGAGCTGCAGCTGGTTGATGAGCTGGAACGTGGGCACCATGGCCGCGGTCCCCGTCACGATCGACGACAGCAGCAGCAGCCCGTAGAGGATGCCGTCGCGGCCGGGGATGTTGATGCGGCTCATCGCGTACGAGGCCAGCGCGCCCAGCACGATCACCAGCGCCATCGTGCCCACGCCGAGGATCAGCGAGTTCAGGATCGACTTCAGCGCGTAGGGGTTCTCCGCCAGGCGCGCGAAGTTGTCGAGCGTCCAGTCCGGCCACGACACGGTCAGCGACGGGGTCGCGTCGAACGGTGCGAGGATCAGCCAGACCATCGGCAGCGCGAAGAACAGCGACACGATCACGAGCACGAGCGTGAACAGGATCCGCGAGACGAAGTGGGTCACGGACCGGTCGCGCGCGACGGTCTTGATGGTCGACATCATGAGCGCACCTTCTTCTTCTTCGGATTCGCACCCCGGGAGACGCGCGTGTACATCAGCGCGATCACGAGGTTGATCAGGAGCATGATGAGCGAGATCGCCGCACCGAGGCCGAGCTGTCCGCCCGGGATCGCGGTCTGGTAGATGTACACCGAGAGGATGTCGGTCTGCCCGTTGGGGCCGCCCGCGGTCAGCAGGTACGGCGTGAACGTGTTGAACGTCCACAGCGTGATCAGCAGCGTGTTGGTGAGCAGGTGCCCCTTGATGTTGGGCAGGATCACGTCGCGCAGCTGCTGCCACGTGTTGGCGCCGACCATGCGGGCGCTCTCCAGCTGCGACGGCGGCACGGCGCTGATGGCGGACGAGAACAGCTGCATCGAGAACGCGGTCCCGACCCAGATGTTGAAGATGATGATGCACTCCATCGGATGCTCGATCAGCCAGGCGGCACCCTCGGTGCCGAGCAGGGCGTTGAGCGTGCCGGTGCGGCGGTCGAGCAGGGCGAGCCACAGGAACGAGGCGACCGAGGCCGGGATGACCCAGGCCGCGAGCACGAGCGTCTCGATGAAGGTCTTGACGCCGGGACGGACGTTGCGCAGCATCCACGCCAGCGCGAATCCGAGCACGGTCTGCCCGATGATGCCCGAGACGAGCACGAACACGAGCGTGAGCCACAGGGAGTTCCAGAACCGCGGGTCGTTCAGTGCGGTGGAGAAGTTGTCCAGGCCGACGAACTGCGGGTTGGCGGCCGCGAAGCCGGTGAGCCGGTAGTTCGTCATCCCCAGGTAGACGGTCCAGATCGCGGGGAAGAGGAGGAACAGGCCGATCAGGAGGAGCCCGGGGGCCGCGAACAGCGTCGCCCTGGCGCGCCCCAGACCGGCGACGTCCTCCGCGCGGCGCCGGCGGGGAGCGCGGACGCTCCCCGCCGGCATCGTTGCATTCGTCATGGTCACTCGGAGATCGCGTCCGGTCCTACGACGCCTTCGAGACCACGGACGTAGGTCTTCAGCGCATCGTCGACCGAGGTTCCGGTGGCGACGTCGAGCGTGGCCTGCTGCAGCAGCACCGACACCTGCGGGTACGCGGCGAGACCGGGGCGGTACGCCGTGATCGGCAGCACCTCCTGGCTCACGAACGTCAGCATCGGGTCGGACGACAGCAGCTTCTCGTTCACGTCGTCACGCGGCGAGATCGCGAGCGTGCCGGCGGCACGGGCCTCGTACGCCTCGGGCGAGTTCATGAACGCGAGCAGCTCCCACGCCAGCTCGGCGTGCTTCGAGTTCGGGTTGAGCACGCGGCCGGTGCCGCCCGACATCGACACGAAGTCCTGGCCCTTGATGCCCTTGCCGGGCTCGACCGCGGGGATCTTGGCGTAGCCGACGACCTCGTCGCGGTTGGCCATGGGCGCGGTGCCCACACCCTCCGCGGGGTTGATCACGGAGCGCCAGAAGTAGTCGCCCTCCAGGAGGATGCCGATCTTGCCCTCGGCGAACAGCTGGAACGACGTGTCGCGGCCGGAGGCCTCCTGCTGCAGCACGGGGTCGCCCAGGCCCTCATCGACGTAGATCGTCTTGTAGAGGTCGAGCACCTCCTGCATGCCGTCGGTGGCGCCGATCCACTTGCCGTCCTCGTACACCTGCTCGCCGGTGCCGACGAGCATCGGGAGCAGGCCCTGCATGGTCGTGGCCTCGCCCATCGCGGTACCGGCGTTGAGCTGGATCGGGGTCACGCCGTCGATCTTCTTGAGGTCCTTCGCGGCATCGAGGATGTCGTCCCAGCTCTCCGGCGCCCAGTCCTCGTCGAGGCCGGCCTGCGCGAACAGGTCCTTGTTGTAGTAGAGCACCCGGCCGTCCGCGCCCTGGGGCACCCCGTAGCGGTCGCCGTCGAACGACAGCGCGCTCTGCACGGCGTCGGGGATCTGTCCCCAGCCGTCCCAGTCGTCCACGGCGTCGCCGCCGACCTCGGCGAGCGGCTTGATGTAGCCGGCCTCGGCGAACTCGCCGACCCAGATGCCGTCCATGCCGATGATGTCGGCGCCCTTGCCGGACTGCAGGTCGAGGGCGATCTTCGTCTTGTAGTCCTCGTCGTCGACGCCCTGCGGCTGGAACTCGACCGTGACGTCCTTGCCGTCCTCCTCCATGGCCTTCTCGAACTCGGGGACGACCCAGTCCGCGATCCAGTCGGCCTCGGCGGCGTTCTTGCCTCCCGTGATGGAGTTGGTGGTGAGCGTCAGGGTGACGGGCCCCGTCGACTCCTCGGCCTCGGGCTCCGATCCTCCGGAGCAGCCGGCCAGCACGACCGCACCGACGGTGGTGAGGGCGAACGCCGCGAGCAGGCGGCGCTTTCCTTGCGTGACCATTTCCGACCTTTCTTGTCGTTGATCGCCGAGCGGTGGCGCTCGGATTCGGGTGTTGCGGGATGGCTACTGCGCGGCTTCGGCGCTCGGGTCGAGCGCGTGGCCCTTCGAGACCGCGAGCGCGCGGATGATCCGCTGCCCGACGCGCACGTCGGCGACCGACTCCTCGACGCTCGCCCCGTCGGGGCGTTCGCCGCGGACCAGGGCCGCGAGCGCGTACAGCTCGTTCTCGAATGCTTCCTGTTGCATCCACCGCGATTCGCTCACGCGGATGCCGAGCTCCGGGTGACTCTCGGTCACGCGGAGGATGGTGGGGAGGTTGGTCACGTAGGGCACGCCGAACACGAGCTCGATCGATCCGGCCTCGTGGTGGAACGTGACGGTCTCCTGGTAGTCGGGGTAGCCGTCGATGTAGTGCCAGTCGACGGTCCACGGCGTCTCGTCGCGGGCGAGGGTGCCGCGCACGTGCACGGAGCCCGGCATCTTCGGGCCCCAGTGCTGCGCGAACGCGACCTCGCCGAGACCGCCGACGAGCGACCGGAGCAGCCCCACGTCGTGCACGATCGAGCCGAGCACGACGTTGGTGTACAGCGTGCGGAGGTCGACGGGGAGGTCTGACCCGACGGCACCGTCGACGATGGCGGCTGTGCCGGCGATCAGGGGCTCGATGGTGTCGCGGGGCACGTCGCGCGTGGGAGCGGCGAGCCGCGCGTAGGCGAGCTGCGAGCCGTCGAGCGGGTGCATGACCTGCACGTCGATCGCGCGCAGGGTCACGTCGGCGAGCAGTTCCTTCGCGCGCAGCGACGCGGTGTCGTACTCCTTCATGTAGCCGACGCGCACCCAGTCGCGCAGGTCGACGCCGGCCTCGCGCCCGTACGCCGTGAGCTCGTCCAGCTCGGCGAGCGAGTAGGCGAGCGGCTTCTCGGCGAGCACCCGGATGCCCGCCCGCACGAGCCGCAGGGTGTCTCCCGCGTGCGAGCCGGTGGTGGCGAGGATGGCGGCGTCCACGTCGAGGTCGCCGGCGGCCGTCGCGGCCACGAGCTCGTCGACCGAGGTGAACTGCCGGGCGGACGGCACGCCGTAGCGGGCGCCCATGTCGGCGGTGCGCGCGGCGGACAGGTCGACGAGCGCGGCGATCGCGAAGGCCTCGGCGTTGCGGCGCAGCAGCGGCAGGTGCACGCTCTGGCTGATCGCGCCGAGTCCGATCACGGCGACGCGGGTGACGGCGGCGCTCATGCGAACCACCGCCGCAGGGCCTCGCGGTTGGCGGCCTGCTCGGCCACGGCGCGCTCCACGTCGGCGGTCGAGCGGGGCACCACGTCCTGCTCGACGATCAGCCATCCGGAGTACCCGCTCGCGACGATCTCGTCGAGCAGGGCGTCGACGGCGAGGTCGCCCTCCCCGAGCGGCACGAACACGCGCTTCTCCCACACCGAGCGCATGGGGTCGTCGGCGGCCAGGGCGTCGTGCAGCAGGGCGGTGCGGGCGTCCTTCAGGTGCAGGTGGTTGATCCGCTCTCGCCAGCGCCGGTAGTCGGGCAGGGGGTCGCCGCCGCCGATCAGCAGGTGACCGGAGTCGAACGTGAGGTCGACGTCGGTGGAGGCGAGCAGCGCGTCGATCTCCTCCGGCGTCTCGACGTGCGTGCACGCGTGGTGGTGGAAGGTGGGCTCGAGGCCCCGGTCGCGCACGCGCGCGGCGGCGCGGTTCACCCGGTCGGCGAACCGTTCCCACGCGGCACCGCGGAGCGTGAGCTCGGGGGCGCC